>CAXYWN010000186.1:0-4178 GCA_964292625.1 uncultured bacterium | reverse complement strand
CTAATGTAGGCGGTGTAAATTCTGTCAATATAATTGAGCGAAGCATCCGGACATCCAACTCCTCCAAAGCTAATTCTAATAAGGATCGGGGCCGAATGAGGAAAGAATGTCTTGACACAAAGATGAGGTTTTAGGTTTGACTTGAAGAAATAAAAATAAATCCATAATGGAGGAAAAAATGTCCGAAAATCTCAAATACGGAACTATCAGCTCGAAAGAAGCAATGGAACTGGAAGAGAAGTATGGAGCGCACAACTACCACTCGATGCCGGTGGTATTGGCTCATGGAGAGGGAGTGTTTCTATGGGATCCCGAAGGAAACCGTTATTATGATTTCCTATCAGCCTATTCCGCTGTCAACCAGGGGCATTGCCACCCCAAGATCATTAATGCATTGATCGCACAGGCCAAGGAACTGACCCTCACCTCCCGGGCCTTTTACTGCAACAACCTGGGTGATTACGAGAAATATATCACCGAATATTTCGGTTACGATATGGTCCTGCCGATGAACTCCGGCGCTGAAGGCGTGGAAACTGCCCTCAAGCTTGCCCGCAAATGGGCGTACAACGTGAAGGGAGTGGAAAAGGAAGGAGCGATCATCATTTTCGCCGAAAACAATTTCCACGGACGCACTCTGGCAATTGTCTCCGCTTCTACGGATCCCGATTGCTACGAAGGATTCGGGCCCTTCATGCCCGGCATCGCCAAGATAGCCTACAACTCCCCGGAAGCTTTGAAAGAGTATTTGCAAAAACACGGCAAGAATGTCGCCGCCTTCATCGTGGAACCGATCCAGGGCGAAGCCGGTGTCTTTGTACCGGACGAAGGATATCTCAAATCCTGTTATGACCTCTGCAAAGAACACAACGTCCTGTTTATCGCCGACGAGATCCAGACTGGTATCGCCAGAACCGGAAAGCTGCTGGCCTGCGATTACGAAGACGTGCGCCCGGACATCCTGATCCTGGGTAAAGCCCTGTCTGGCGGAGTGCTGCCGGTTTCTGCGGTTTTAGCTGACCGCGAGATCATGCTTACCATCAAACCCGGCCAGCATGGATCCACCTATGGCGGATTCCCGATGGCTTGCGCAGTTGCGAAAGCCGCTCTGGAAGTGGTTAAAGAAGAAAACCTGGTCCAACGCGCTTATGATCTGGGCATTAAATTCAGAGAAGCTTTGTTGGCCATCAATCATCCGATGATCAAGCTGGTTCGCGGTAAAGGTCTCCTGAACGCGATCGTCGTGGAACCGATGAAAGGTTACGAAGCCTGGGATGTCTGCATGAAACTCAAAGAAAGAGGCGTGCTCTGCAAACCCACCCATCGTCACATCATCCGCCTTGCACCGCCTTTGGTGATCACAGAAGAGCAGCTCATGGAAGTTGCGAAGATCATCAGTGAAGTGTTTCACGCTCTATAATTCAATTAATCTGCTGAAGAGGGTGGAAAACATTTCCACCCTCCGGCTTTTATGATGGAAAGACCAGACTTCCGCAGCGGCTTTGTGGCCATTATCGGCAAGCCGAACACAGGGAAATCGACCCTGATGAACCGCATCTTGGGCGAAAAACTCTCCATCACCTCCCCCAAACCGCAAACCACCCGTTACGCCATCAAAGGCATTCTAAACCGGGAAGATTGTCAGATCATCTTCATCGACACCCCCGGCTACCTCAGGCCCCGCTATGAACTTCAGGAACGGATGAAAAGAATCTGGACAGACGCTTTCAGAGATGTGGATCTGGTCCTTTTCATGAGCGATGTGCAGAGATTTCCCACCGAGTATGACACGGAGGTGCTGGAACACCTGAAGCAGGTACGAACTCCCCAAATCGCGGTTTTTAACAAGCTGGACCTCAATCCTGGTGTGGATAGGGAACAGTTCCAAAAACAGCTTGGTGATTCTTTCTCCGCGTCTGTGTTCATCTCAGCCGCCACCGGCGAAGGGATTCCCGAGCTGCTGGATACCCTGCTGCGTCATATACCTTTTCACGAGCCTTACTTTGAGGAAGATCAACTTTCGGACTTGCCCTTGCGATTCTTTGCCCAAGAAGTGATCCGGGAGGCAATCTTTCACAATTTTGACCAAGAGATACCATACGCCACGGCTGTGCTGATCGAGAAATACAGCGAGGAACCTGAAAAAGTGGTGATCGACGCCGTCATCTGGCTCGAGCGGCAAAGTCAGAAACTCATCATAATAGGGAGAAAAGGCAACAATCTGGCCAAGATCCGCAAACACGCGGAAAGCCATCTTAAAGTCTTTCTGGAGACGGAAGTGCAGGTGCATCTATGGGTCAAGATCAAGCCCGGTTGGCGAAAAAAATCAACAGCTTTGAAGGAATTGGGTTTCAATTGAAGGCTCTAGCCCGGAAATTCTGTTGACACAATTCATCACTCTTCAAATCTAGCATCATAAACGAATAAGGCAACTTTTTATGTTTTCCAAAATACGCAACGCGTGGAGAATATGAGCCCAAATAAAACAGATCAAGCCACCTTGGTGGTGGACATTGGGAACACGAATATCGCATGCGGTATCTATAAAAGCGACCAAATGAACTGGTTCGCCAGGTTCTACAGTTCGCACAACCGTGCCGAAGATGAATATTACTCCTTGCTGAATCCGCTTTTGCAGGATATCAGCGAGGGCTCGATCACGTCGGTCGCCATGGCCAGCGTGGTTCCCGAACTAACCCGAATCTGGCAGCACTTTTTCCAGAAATATCTCCATGCAGAGGTCTGGGAGCTGAACGCGCTAAGCGTCCCCGGGCTCAGCTACAAAGTTCCTGATCCGTCTTTCATCGGCGCGGACCTTGTCGCCAACGCCTACGGAGCCTGGCAGAAATACCACAGCTCCTGCATAATCCTGGATTTGGGAACGGCCACCAAGATCCAGATGGTTTCTGCGGATGGGGCTTTCGAAGGTACCGCCATAGCTCCGGGGCTCAAGAGCGGCGCGGACAAATTGTTTGAAAAAGCAGCCCTGCTTTCCCCGATCGAAATCACCTCGCCTTCCGTGCTCTTGGGCACGAACACCAGGGACGCCTTGCTCTCCGGAATAGTTCAGGGACACGCCTTCATGCTGGAAAACTATGTCCAACGCTTGAAACTCCACTACTTTGATCGCAAGGACATTCGCACCATTCTGACCGGAGGAATTGCAGATCTACTCATGCCTTTGGTTCCCTCTGCCGATCTGGTGGACAAATCTCTCACTCTGGACGGGATTTACCTGGCTTGGAAAAACAGCCGCTGACCTCCTGCATGAAAAAATACTTTGCCCTGTTCTCTCTGATTCTGGTCTTGACAGGACTTTACGCGTCTCCTGAATTCTATCCACGCCTGTGGATAGAGGGTTATGAACCTTTGGTCTATAACACGGTGGATATTTATAAGCTGTACAAAGGCAATAATTACCTCAAACAAAATCCCTATTTCATCAATTCATTTGCCCCCATCCAGGACGAGGAGATTGATTTTGCCAATCAGAAAGTTGTGCTGGTTACCAAGATTGGGGATTATGAACTGGTTCCGGGACGCACACTAAGTTTCGACAGATATTTCGCTAACATGCAGCGCAGGAGCTTCCGTAAGCTGCTTTTCGAGCAATACCGCACCCAGGCCACCCAAACCCAGGTCACCAATACCGGACTGATCAAAGAATACGTGCTGGAACTGCCCACCATTGCGGTTCCCAAATCCGTGCAGAGAGTGCTGGGGACGTCCGCCGGAAAACTCAACCTGGACGGAACCGAAAAAGTGACCCTCGAGGTGGGGAGCACCAAACGCAAAAACGTGGCGATCTACGAGACCGACAACGCCAGCCAGTTCGACATCAAAATGGAGCAGGAAACCAACCTGCGCCTCACGGGGACCATCGGCGACAAGAACAATGTGAACCTCAAATACAACAGCAAACAGGACGAGCAGCTTTTTGACCCCAATAACATCAGCCGTTACGGCGTGATGCTGTGCCCGGATTTCTGGCAGCTGGAAGTCTGGTCGGTCAGCAACGGCGGCAGCTGGTACGATGAAAACGGCAAGGTGACCATCGCAGAGAACTCCGTGGGCAAGGCCACCACCACCGACACCGCCACCTCTGGCGGTGCCAAGACCACCCAAAAGGTGACCATCACCGTCAACCCCAAGGGCACCACCTTCCGAGCGGTGTACAA
>CAXYWN010000185.1:0-4181 GCA_964292625.1 uncultured bacterium | reverse complement strand
CCCACGTCTCAGCCTTACCCCATCCCGATCCCACCCACGTCATTCCAGGGCAGGCTCGAATCCAGTTCTTTTTTTAATACATAAATCACCGTCTTCAGTAAGCCAGGTCAGAACACCTCATTTCCAAGGTTCATTCAACCATCTATAAGTCCCCATCCCCCCTCCAGGCTGACAGAGCGAAAACAATAAGAGCGGGACTCAAGCGAGCCCCGCTCTGTTGCTTCTCAAGCAAATTAAGGAGAGAGGTTAGTCGGGTTTAGGAGATTCCATGAGTTGGGAGGCTTTGTCGATGAGGGTGATAAATTCTTTGCGGTAGCCGTCGGAATCGGGGCCCATGTTCTCGAGCGCCAGGGCGCGCACCATGTTCCAGGTCAGGGCGCCTTTGTATTCGCTGTTTTGGAGCAGCAGGGCATATCCCGCCACGGCGGCGGAGAAATTGAAGGTGCGGGAAACGTCGGCGAGGCCGAGGGTTTTGTTGTAAACGGGTGTGGCCAGGGGGATGGATTCATCGCCGTCGGGGAGTTTGTAGCGCAGTTTCACGGTCATAATTTCGGGAGAGTTCCGGGCTTCATCGGTGATGGCGATGCTCTGGTATTTGAGCGGATCGACGCCGGGGATTTCCTCCTTGGAATTGGCGGGGACGATCTCGTAGATGGCGGTCACGGAGTGTCCGGCGCCCAGTTCGCCCGCGTCTTTGCTGTCGTCTTTGAAATCCTCGTCGCGGAGCAATCTGTTTTCATAGCCGATGAGGCGGTAATATTTCACGTGGGCGGGGTTGAATTCCACCTGGAGTTTCACGTCTTTGGCGATGGTGTAGAGGGTAGCCCCCATCTCGTTCACCAGCACCTTTCTGGCTTCCATAATGTCGTCGATATAGGCGTAGTTGCCGTTGCCTTTGTCCGCGAGGAGTTCAAGTTTGTTGTCCTTGTAATTGCCCATTCCGTAGCCGAGAACGGTGAGGAAAACGCCTTTATTACGGTTGGATTCGATGAGCCTGGTCATCTCCGCGTCGGAGGAGGCGCCCACGTTGAAATCGCCGTCGGTACAGAGGATAACGCGGTTGTTTCCGCCGGGAATGAGGTTGTCCACCGCGGTTTTGTAAGCCAGTTGGATTCCCGCTCCGCCGGCTGTGGAGCCTTTGGCCTCAAGGGCGTGGATGGCGGCGGAGATTTTTTCCTTTTCCTCTCCTGAGCTACTGGGCAGCACCAGGCCCGACGATGAGGCGTAAACCACAATCGCCACGCGGTCTTGGGGCCTGAGGTTGGCCAAGAGGAGTTCCATTGATTTCTTCACCAGCGGAAGCCGGTTGGGAGGGTACATCGAGCCGGAGACGTCGATCAGGAAAACCAGGTTGCTGGCCGGGGCCGTGCTCAAGTCGATGTTTTTGCCCTGGAGGCCGATGTGGACGAGGTTTCGCTTTTGGTTCCAGGGACAGACGCCCATCTCGGTATAGACGGAAAAAGGCGTGGTGCCCTGGGGCTGGGGATAATCGTAGCTGAAATAATTGAGGATTTCTTCCGTGCGGATGGTGTTCGCCAGAGGGATCTCGCCGTTGTTGAGCAAGCGGCGGACGTTGCTGTAAGTGGCGGTATCCACGTCGATGGAAAAGGTGGAAAGCGGGTCTGTGAGAGGGCTGTGAAAGATGTTGGGGGTGATGGCGCTGAAGTCGTCGGTGTTCCAGTCCGGCGGATACTGGCCTGGAAGAGCGGCTAATCTGTAACCGCCGTCCAGCATATCATACATCATCACGGCATTCATTTCGGGGGTTCTGCCGCCCCGGATATGGATTTCACCCGTCTCCACCCAGCGTGACACGGTTTCGGGAATCATGATGCCGGGTTTTAGCCGAAGGTTGAGCACCGTGGTCCGGCCGGCTTTGACGCTCACCTGGTCGCGTTTCCAAAGCTCGTATCCCTCCAGGGAGGCGTGAATGAGATATTTTCCGGGGATGAGGCCGGGGACGATGAAATTGCCCTGGGCGTCTGATGTGGCAGTCGTGACGAGCTGATAATTCAGGTAGCAATCCAGTTTGACGTTGGTGAGCGCCTGTCCGGATTCGCTGCGGGCTACTCCGCTGATTATTCCAGTACCCTGGCTTTGGGCCAGACTAAGCATCAACAGTAGCGCCAAAGCGGCTGTCAGCATCACTTTCTTCATAATGATTCCTCCCAAGGGGGCAAATTCTTATCTGTAATCAATACTCCGGGAAACGGGAATACCTGTCAAGATATTTTACACGGGTGATTGCAGCAAGGGGCAATGTGAGCCCCAGCGGGACGACATTTTAGATAGAAACACGTTCTCCAGCTCCCCCCGAGTCCCAGCGGGACGACATAAAAAGGAAGCGATTCATCTCTCTATAATATGCCGTCCCTACAGGACTCAGGCTGTCTCTGGCTGTTGTTTTCTATCTAAAATATCGTCCCTACCGGACTCTTTCTGTCTCTGGCTGTTGTTTTCTATCTAAAATATCGTCCCTACAGGACTTTTAGAGTGGGACCTTCAGCCACGGAAGCAATAATTAGGTCCCGGTAACGGATAACATGATATCATTAGGGACTATTATGAACCTGACAATCCGATTATTTGCGGGTTTGCTGGTTTTATCGGGACCCGGCTCACTTCATCAGCAGCAGTTTGAGGCTGGCGCTGTCTTTGCGTGTCCTCAGCCGGGCGAAATAGACCCCGCTGGATACCGCTTTGCCGTTGGCGTCAGTTCCGTTCCAGACGACGCTGTGTTCACCGCTGGGCAGGGATGTTTCCCGGCAGAGTTCTTTTACCACTTGTCCTTTCAGGTTGTAGATGGTCAGGCTGGCCGGACCGTTTTCAGGCAGGGAAAAGGAGATGGTGGTGGAAGGATTGAAGGGGTTGGGATAGTTAGCCAGGCACGCTTGCTGTTGAGCGGGAGCCTGGGTTTGTTCGTTAATCCCCGTTGTGGAGAGATTGAAGCGGGTAATCCCCTTGCCTTGGTTTCGAATCCACAGGTTGTTTTGGCTGTCATAGGCAAGGCCGAAGACCCTATTCGTCATTAGAGGCGAGTTGTTTTCCATAAAAGTGGTCCATTCAGTTCCGTCAAAACAGACAACACCGGTATTATTGGTGGCACACCAAACGCGGCCTTCCTGGTCAATTTCCAGGCCGGTGATTGTACGGTTGGGATGGTTTCCGTGTTGGGGGTCCCAGGCATCCCAGGCGCCGCTGTAATATTTGGCCAGGCCAGTCGAAGTTCCTATCCAAAGGTTCCGGTCCGCGTCATAGGCCAGGCAGCTCACGTTGTCACTGGGCAGGCCGGAGTTCTGAGCGTTGTAGATAACCGTTTCGCCGGCCACATGAACGAGCCCACCGTTGGTTGCCATCCAGGGATTTCCCGCGCCGTCAAAAACCATGTCTCTCACCGAAAGGAGGGTGATGGCCTTTTCCTGCCAATTTCCTTGTTCCATCCGATACAAACGGCATTGACGGTCAGCGCCGAACATTGCCACCCAGGGGCGGTTGTTGGGGTCAAGCCTGAAGCAGATAAGATTACCTTCTGGCAGGGTGGAGTCGGCATGGTTAAAGCTCTGCCAGTTTGTGCCATCGAAACTCACTATGGAAGTACCCCAAATGGTGCTCCTGTCAAGGAACCAGATCTTTTGATCGGTGCCGCAAACAAGGTTTTCAGGTTCCCCGATAAGAGGATAATCAACGCTGTCGTAGATAAGCCAATCAGCACCGGTCTTTTTGATGAGGGCATTATATTCTTCGCCAATGTCGTGGATTGTCAGCCAGATGTTGTCCTGTGGGTCCACTGCGAGACCGCTGATGGAATTGGAAGGCAACGGGGAACTGGAACAGTCGAATCCGGACCAGGCGGTTCCATCATAGATAGCCATCCCGTGGTTGGTGCCAAACCAGATGTGCCCAAGCGCGTCTTCCACTATGTTGTTTGGATATGTCAAGCCGGGTACCTCGGGGTTGGGATCAAGCATTTCCCATGAATCAGGCAGGCGGCGCAACAAATAGGGCACGCCACCCCTGGAGATATATCCCAGCAAAAGCTTGCCCTGGGAGTCCAGGCTGAGGGAAGTTGCAAAGTGAAGGTTATAGGGTGCAGAAGAGAGATCGTGGACTTCCGCCCCCTGGGCATCAATGCTGTATATGGAACCATAGAAAGAACTCACCCAAACTCGGTTGCCGTCGTG
>CAXYWN010000184.1:0-4215 GCA_964292625.1 uncultured bacterium | reverse complement strand
GGGGGGATTTCGTCCAGAAGACCGGCCTCCAGGTAGAGATCAAAGGCCGGCGCAGCGAAGAAATCGACTGGTTCGACTACGAAGTGACCTACCGCTATCGGGACCTGACATTTTCCCACGCGGAGCTGAGCCGCTTCTTCAAGTCTGAAGAAGATTTTCTCCACACCGCCGACGGCCGCATCCTGTTTATTGCCAATCCGGAGGTCTTCCGCGAAACTGAACGCCTCCTGCTGCGCAGCGAAAAGATGGCGGACGAAGTTTACCGCTCCCGGCTGGTGAATCTGCCCTATTATCAGCGTTATATGAGCGAAAACCCCGCTTTCCGGATGCTGGGCGACGATTTTCTCTCCGGCCTTTCCCGCGATCTCATCCGCGGCCATCTGGAGCGTCCGGATCCCCTGCCAGCCTATCTTGAGACGATCATGCGCGGCTATCAGAAAGCCGGTGTAGCCTGGATCACGATGCTGCAGCATTACCGCCTGGGCGGGATTCTTGCCGACGAAATGGGGCTGGGTAAAACCATCCAGGCCCTGGCCATGATCCTCGCCGCGCCCCAAGGTAGCCAAAACCTTGTCGTCTGCCCCAAAACTTTGCTCTACAACTGGGCCGCCGAGATCGAGAAATTTCACACCAACATCCCCCACCTGATAGTGGAAGGATCCAAAGCAGAGCGCCTGGAACTGCTGAACAACCCCAACGTCAAGCTCTTCATCATCTCCTACACGGTGGTGCTGAACGACATTGCCACACTGAGGGAGAAGGATTTTGAGTGGGTGATCCTGGACGAGGCGCAGAATATCAAGAACGTGGCCGCCAAACGCACCTACGCCATCAAAAAGCTCCCTTCCCGCTATCGTCTGGCGCTCACCGGCACGCCTGTGGAGAACAACCTCACCGAGCTTTGGTCCATCTACGATTTCCTGATGCCAGGCTATCTGGGCACATTAAAACGCTTCAAACAGGAATTTCTGGACGAGCCGGAAACCGGCGCCGTGAAGCTCAGACGCGCCGTTGCCCCCTTCCTGCTGCGCCGGGTGAAAAAAGAAGTGCTGCTGGAACTTCCCGACAAACAGGAACAGGTCTCATGGTGCAAGATGCATCCGATCCAGGAAAAACTCTACCTCCAGATCATCGATATGGTGCAGAAAAAGCTGCTCAACGCACCGGAGAACGCCAATCTCAATTTTGTCCACATCCTCGCCGCGCTGATGAAGCTCCGCCAGATTTGCAATCATCCCCATCTGGCCAATCCGGACATCCTGCCTGAGCTGGAAGCCTCCGCCAAACTTGAACAGCTGCTGGAAATCGTTACAGACGCCCTGGCCAGCGGACACAAAATCCTCGTCTTCTCGCAGTTTGTGCAGATGCTGAAGATCATCCGCCGCGTGTTCGATGCTCAGGAACTCCGCTACGCCTATATGGACGGCCACACTAAAAACCGGATGGAAGAGGTGCGCCGTTTCGAAACCGATCCCGACTTGAAACTTTTCCTCATCAGCCTGAAAACCGGCGGGACAGGCATCAACCTCACTTCCGCGGATACCGTGATCCTCTACGATCCATGGTGGAACCCCATGGTGGAAAACCAGGCCGTGGATCGCACTCACCGCATCGGCCAGACCCGCAAGGTCCAGGTTTTCCGGCTCATCACCAAGGGCAGCGTCGAAGAGAAAATCATGAAACTCCAGCAGCACAAGCTCCAGCTCTTCGACGAAGTTGTCTCCGAATCCCAGACCGTGCTTTCCTCGCTCAACCGGGAGGAGATAAGCGCTCTGTTCAGTTATTGAAGCCGGTTCTGCCGCGCCCCCAAGCGCCGGTCATGCGCCGGAGAGAGAGAAATATCCATCCCTTTGGCCTCAGCCCTCAAAACGTCCGCTAATCAGAATATTCCGCGGCGGAAAAGTGCTTGACATATTCGGCGGTTTTAGTAATTTGAACCTTCAGATTGGAAAAACTGCTTCCCAATGCGGGGCCGCAGAAAGCCTGTCCCAAATCCCAATTGTCCCACTGGATATTGGCTTGGAGGGTACGGGCTGGACCTGCAAGGAAAAAAGCTTGGGTTTCGGAACTGAACTTGCAAAGTTAGTATCTATTCAATTAATGAAAATCAGAATTATGATAGAAATTAAGGAGAGAACGTGAAGAAATATTTCATCATGCTCATTATCCTGGGCTTGGCAGCTTTTTTGGCCGCGGCTCAGGGATCGATTAAACTGGGAAATAATCCCACTGCCGCCGAACTGACCCGGAGCGGTGGGGACGGCCTGAGCGTCCACTTTAGCATTGATAAAATGGACTACCAGGAAGTTCAGACCAAAGAAGGCACATTCACCGACCTGTATGTATCTCAATACACTACTACAAATATTGCCGGACTGCCCCGGTTACCTCTTTTACGCCAGATCATCAGCGTTCCGGAAGGCGCGGAAGTGGTGCCGAGTTTCACCACCGCCCTGCGCAAGTCTTTCCGGCTGAGCGATGAAGGCATCTATTATCCGCTGTTGCCGCACCAGGAATCGGTCTCCAAGAGCGCCGATCCGGCCAAGATCCCCTTTGTGGTAAACCGCGATTTTTACAACAGCAACGCCTGGACTACCGACCCCTCCATCAGCGTGACCGAACTGGGCCACATGCGTGGCTATCGGCTGTTCGCGCTGGATTTTGCCCCCGTGACTTACAATCCTGCCACGGGTGAAATAGAAGTTATTTACAGCGCCGAAGTGAACGTCCGCTTCATCAATCCGGACCACCTCGCCACCCAGGAACTGCGGGCCCGCACCTATTCCCCTGTTTTCGAAGGCCCCATGCGCGGTTCCCTGCTCAATCACGAACCCGAGAGGGAATCCTTGAACCGTTACCCGATGAGCTATCTGATCATCACTCCGGCCAATTTTGTGAACGCCATGCAGCCTTTCGTAAACTGGAAACAGCAGGAAGGCTTCAACGTGATCGTGGCCACCACCGCCCAGACTGGCAGCTCGGCCGGCGCGATCAAGACCTACCTCCAGAATATGTGGAACGCGGCCACCGTGGAAAATCCAGCTCCGTCCTATCTGCTGATCGTGGGCGACGTGGCTCAAGTACCTTCCAACAGCGGCGTCACCGGCGGCCATGTGACCGACCTGACTTATGTGCGCTTACAGGGCTCAGATTACCTTCCGGAAATGTATTTCGGCCGCTTCTCCGCCACCACCGAGGCTGAGGTGACCAATCAGGTCAACAAGACCCTGATGCACGAAATGTACACCATGCCCAACGATGCCTATCTGAGCGAAGTGGTGATGATCGCCGGCGCGGACAGCTATTGGGCTCCCACCCATGCTAACGGAGCCATCAACTACAGCACGAGCAACTATTTCAACCCCGCCCATGGCATCAACTCCCACACCTATCTCTACCCCGCTTCCCAGTCCTCTTCATCCGCCATCGTGGCCAATGTTTCCAGCGGAGCGGGATATGTGAACTATACCGCCCATGGCAGCGAAACCTCCTGGGCCGACCCCTCTTTCAGCATCAGCAACGTCAACAACCTGCAGAACATCAACAAATACCCCGTGGTGGTGGGCAACTGCTGTCTCACCAGCGCTTTCAACACCGGTGTCTGCTTTGCCGAAGCCTGGCTGCGCGCCGTGGACAAGGGTGCCGTGATCTATGTGGGCGGTACCAACAGCACCTACTGGGATGAAGATTACTGGTGGGCCGTAGGTTGGAAGCCGCCGATTGTGGGTACCGGTTCTCCCTTCGTGGCAGGACGCACAGGCATCTACGACGCGATGTTCCACGAACACAACGAACCCATCGGAGATTGGGGCAGCACCGTCGCCGCCGGCATGTTCATGGGCAATATGGCCGTGCTGCAAGCCAACAGCACCCGAAGTAATATGTACTGGGAAATCTATTCCATCATGGGCGACCCCAGCCTGATCCCCTATCTGGGAATTCCCCAGCAGAACAGCTTCCAGGCCCCCCAGACGATGTTTCTGGGCCTCGGCGCCCTGGACGTGATCGCCGATCCCTTCAGCTATGTGGCAATTTCAATGAATACCCAGCTACACGGCGCGGGCCTCACCGACGCCTCCGGCTTATTGACCCTCAATTTCATTCCCTTCACCGAGCCTGGCACCGCCCAGATCGTTATCACCCGCTCCCTGCGCAAGCCCCTGATCGCCAACCTGCAGGTGGCCGTCGAGAACCAGTCCGCCGCGCGCAGCCGCA
>CAXYWN010000183.1:0-4223 GCA_964292625.1 uncultured bacterium | reverse complement strand
TCATAGCCAGGGCTTTGCCGTTGGCGCTGTAAGGGAATTTTCCCACTTTTATCTCGCCGAATTTAGCCTTGGCCTCGGCTTCGGTGTAACCCACGGAGGCGAGCTCCGGATGGGTGAAGGTGCAGCGGGGAATATGGACGTAATCCAAGGGTGGATGGTCATATTCGCCGCCCTGGACGAGGCTGCGGATGTGGGCTGCAACCATCATCCCCTGTTTGCTGGCGGTGTGGGCCAAAGGCATTTTAGCGGTTACATCGCCAATGGCATAAACTCCGGGCAGGCTGCTGCGCATGAGTGCGTCGATGCTGATGGCGCCCCGTTCCATATTTGGCGAGGAACCCAGCCATTCAAGGTCATTGCGGGGAGCGCGTCCCACGCTGAGCAAAACTTTATCCACGGTGAGCTTGCTGCCATCGCTCAGTTCGAGCTCGCTACCCTGGTCAACGAGGGTGACGCTTTTGACGCCCACGCCAGTCTGAATCTTGATTCCGGACCTCTTGAGGGCAAGGGTGAGCCGTTTCGAGAATTCCTCATCCTCCGTGGCTATAATGCGGGGCAGGAATTCGATTACATGAGTCTGCACGCCGAAACTGTTCATGATGGAGGCAAATTCACAGCCGATGACCCCACCACCGACAATAGCCAGGCTTTTAGGAAGTTTATCCAGAGCGAGAATTCCGGTGGAGGAGAGCACATTCACTTCGTCGATGGCGATGCCGGGAAGCTCCTTGGGCACAGAACCCGTGGCGAGGATCAGATATTCCGCCTTGATCGCGGTGCCAGCCTCGGTGCGGACTTCAAAGCCATGGTCCAGAGTGGCGACACTTATGGCTTTCTCTGCGATAACGGGAATTCCGCGCTTGCGAAAGAGATGTTCCACGCCGCTCACAAGTTGTTCGACTATGACGTTCTTTCGCTTGTAGATACGCTCATAATCAAGCGTGGGTTCCACCGGCGCAAAGCCGTAATCCTCGGCGGACGACATTTCGGTGAAAAGCTCAGAACTCTTGACCAGAGCCTTGGTGGGAATGCAGCCCCAGTTCAGGCATACACCTCCGAGACGCTCCATTTCGATGACGGCGCAGTCGATTCCATACTGGTTCAGGCGGATGGCTGTTTCATAGCCTCCGGGTCCGCCTCCAATGATTAAAACTTTGTGTTCGGGCAAAGAACCTCCTTTAATGCCTGCGTAGGCGGCTGTTCAGGATTCCCAGTTCAGCCCGGTATTTGGCCACGATCCGGCGCGAGATGTTCAAACCTTCCAAACGCAAAAGCTCAACCAGATCCTGGTCGCTGAGCGGATGGTCCTTATCCTCGCCCTCGATCATGCTGCTGATCTGGGCTTTAACGTGCTGCCGTGAAATACCTTCATAGTTGTTATCCAAGCCGGCGGTGCTGCTGAAGAAATCCTTCATAGGGAAAATGCCGTAGGATGTATCGGCAAATTTATGTTTCACCACGCGGGAAATGGTCGATTCGCTAACCGAGAGGTCGCGGGCGATGACAGCATAGGTAAGCGGATGAATCAGGCGATTTCCCAGCTGGAAGAAATCAGGCTGGTGTTTGATGATGGACTGGGCCACCCGCTCCAAGGTGCGGGTGCGCATATAGATGCTTTTGATGAGGAATTTGGCGCTGTTGATGCGGTCGCGCACGAATTTAAGCGTATCCCGGTCGAAACGGCCGCGGTTGATCATCTGGCGATAGCGGGGGCTGATGATGATATTGGGGGTGATGTGGTCGTTGATGATCACCTCGAAAATGCCGTCAATTCGCTTGATCGTGATATCGGGGTAAACGTAGGCGGCGTTGGAAACAAGGATGCGCAGACCAGGCTTGGGATCGAGTTTGGCGACGGCCTCCTTCACGAGCAAAATGTAGTCCTCCCCCACTCCGTAGAAAGAGGCGATCTTCTGATAGCGGCGGTGAATAAGGTTTTCGAAATGTTCGGAGCACAAGCCCACCAGGATGCGGTTTTCCAGCTGCTCTTCGCTGAGTTGGGAGAGCAGGCATTCGCCGATGTTCCGGGCGGTGATGCCCTTGGGACTCAGATGCAGGATGATTTGGTGCAGCTCTTCGGCGCGCTTGGGGCTGATTTTGAAGGGCTTGGCCGCCTTGTCAAGATCGTAATCCGAGGGCAAAAATCCGTAGATATCGCAGTTATCTATAAGCTCAGAGGCGAATTCGACTTCGTTCTCCGGCAGAGAAAGCGGATACAATTGCTGGAGAAATTTCTCCCGGCCGTCCTCTTCATAGCGGATCTGGGTTTCGCCTTGATCCGAATCGCCTTCGTCCTGCCTGCCATGGTAGCTGAGGTGATAATCGTTCCACTGGTCCAGAATCTCCGTCAGTTCCCGGGCTTCGCTCAGGGTTTCGCCCAATTCCTCGCCACTGTTAGCATCTTCCTGAGTTTCCTTGCTTTCAGTCTCCTGATTTTCAAGATTATCAGAATCCTCCTCGTCCTTATCCTCCCGCAGTTCCAGCAGGGGATTCTGCTCCAATTCCTGCTTGATGTAGGCTTCCAATTCCAGAATCGGCAGAGAAAGCATCTTCAGGGACTGCAGCATCTTGGGCTTGAGGGCCAGCTCCTGCCTTTGTTTGAGGGTGATATTTTGGCTAAGGGTGCTCATTGGCTCGACTCGAACGGATTGGATAGGAAGCGGTCTCCCAGGTACAATTTCTTGGCTTGCTCGTCATTAATCAGCTCCAGTGAAGAACCTGATACTATAATCTTTCCTTCGAAGATAATATAAGCCCGGTTGACGATTTTCAAAGTCTCAATTACGTTGTGGTCGGTGAGCATGACGCCGATTTTCTTGTTCCGCAGTTTGGCAATAATGTCCTGAATGTCTGCCACCGCGATGGGATCGACCCCGGCGAAAGGTTCATCCATAAAGATGAAGGTGGGGTTTGTCACCAGGGAGCGGGTGATCTCCAGTTTGCGGCGTTCGCCTCCGGAGAGGGTGTAGGCCTTTTGCTTGGCCAGGGGTGTGAGGTTCAGCTCTTCCAGAGCGCTTTCCAGACGTTCTTTTTGTTCCTTTTTGCTGATTTTGAGGGTTTGCAGGATGGCCAGGATGTTTTCCCGCACGGTGAGTTTGGCGAAGATCGAGGGAGCCTGAGCCAGATAACCCAAACCCAGTCTGGCCCGGCGGTACATCGGAAAGTGGGTGATGTCCTTTTCGTCCAGAAGCACCTTGCCGCTGTTCGGTTTGGCCAGGCCGAGAATCATGTAGAAAGTGGTGGTCTTGCCCGCGCCGTTGGGACCCAAAATTCCCACAACCTCGCCCTGGTTCATTTCCATGCTGAGGCCATCGACGACTTTGCGTCTGCCGTATATTTTAACCAAGTTTTTGGCTTGAATTTTGTGGGCTTCCATATACTCTTATAATACCCCGAAAGCCGCGTTTGTCAAGAACTGTTGTGAAATTTGTAGATTCCTTTTATCTTCGAGCGCATCTGCATGGAGTCCAGTTTGTTCTCTTCGGTGAACTTAGCCTCCAGATAGTCGCCATCGGAGGTATTGATAAAGAAGTCCCTCTCCTCGGTCTTTTCCTGATAGTAACGGTAGCTGACCGTGTTTTCGGCCTCGAGGCGGTGAATCTGTTTGTCCTTAAAATCAATCCGGACAAAGTTTGCTTTTACCCAATTTAACCTCGGAGCCAGTTTTTCCTCCGCATAATCGAGCCGGCATGAATCCACCAGCTCGGCCCTCTGCAGTTCGCGGTCCTTGAAAAAGAGGTAGAATTCATTGGCGCTGGCGACGGCGTTTTCAGACCTGAATTCAGGTTCGCCGAGGAACACCGCCTTTTCCTCCTTGAGCAGATAGACCAGGAAATCGCTGCTGGCCTCGTAATCCTGGCTTTCCGCCAGAACGTTGAAGGTGGCCATCAGCTTGCGTTCCTCCTCGAAATACTCAAATTTATCGGCACTCACGTTGAGGGTGTCCTTGCCGGCGATTTCGATGTGAGGATTTTCGATCATATAGGAATAGCGGTTTTTGCGGTCCCAAAAAGCGTAGCCGCAACTGAGGGTGGCTTTTTCCTCCTGGTCGTAAGAACTCACGTTGTCCCAGACGGTTACGTTGTCCTGCAGCTTGTTGTAGATGGCGTAATCGCAGCGGAACCAGCGCGTCACCTTGCCCTGCTTCTTTTCCTCGATCAGCACCTTGCCGCCGGCGTTCAATTCTTCCTTGTTCCGGTAATAGGTAAGGCTGTCCGAGGCCA
>CAXYWN010000182.1:0-4268 GCA_964292625.1 uncultured bacterium | reverse complement strand
AGTAGTCGAAGCCAATCACCACCGTGTAGAGTTCCAGCGCGGCGCCGACGCGACGAACATTACAGCGGAAAACAACGTAGTCCAGCCCTAATGCCCCGGCCACCCAAACTTCTGGATATCCGTATCTACGGCGATGCCATTCTGCGCCTCAAAGCGGAGGAGGTTGGCGACATCGACGATGAACTGCGTCAGTATGCCGAGGACCTCACCCACACCATGTACAATCGCGATGGAGTGGGCCTCGCGGCTCCTCAGACAGGTGTCAGCAAGCGCATCATTGTGGTCGATCCGCACTGGAGCAAAGACGGCAAGAATCGTGAACCGCTGGTGATGCTCAACCCCCAGATTGAATTCAGCGCTGGCGAAACCGAGACCGAGGAAGGCTGCATCAGCGTTCCCAACATCTATGCCCGCGTAGTGCGTTCCTCGGAGGTCAGAGTCTCCTTCACTGATTTGAGCGGAGAACGCCGCATAATGAAGCTTTCCGGCCATCCCGCGGTGGTGATCCAACACGAATATGACCATCTGGAAGGCATCCTGTTCGTGGATCATCTGGGCACCATCGCCAAGCTGAAAGTGAAGCGCAAACTCAAGGACCTGGAAAGCAAGGCCGTGGATGGAGTCAATATCCGCGGCGAGGATTGACCCGGTAAACAAAGCCCATGAGAACCATCTTCGCCGGCAGCTCGGCTTTCGGGATTCCGTCTCTGCAAATGCTTATGGAACAGAAATATCCGCTGCTGATTGTCAGTCAGCCGGACAAGGCTTCCGGACGCAATCTGCGCACCCGGCCATGTCCGCTGGCGGAATATGCCCAACACCATAAGCTGGAAATATTTAAGCCGGTGGATATCAACGCTCCCGCCAGCGTGGCCAGGGTCAGGGAATTTGAGCCCGACCTGCTGATTACGGCTTCCTACGGCAGTTTGATCAAGCGCGATCTGAGGCAGCTCCCAAGATGTGGCGCCATCAATCTCCATCCCTCGCTGCTGCCTCTCTACCGCGGAGCGACGCCCATCCAGAGCTCTCTGCTGAATGGGGACAAAGTTACCGGCGTCACCGTCTTCCGGCTCACCGCCCGTATGGACGCGGGACCGATACTCTGCCAGCAGGAACTTAGCATTGCGGAATCCGACGATTTTGGCTCGCTGCACGACAAACTGGCGCTTCTTTCCGCAGAACTCCTGGCCAAACTCCTGCCATCCCTGCAAACATGCTCTGCCCCGGAATTCCCCCAGTCCGAAGCCGTGGCCACTTATACCCACAAACTTGAGAAAACAGACCTTCTCATAGATTGGGACCGTCCCGCCAGCGAAGTCCTGAACAAAATCCGGGCCTTTTCACCCCAACCCGGCGCCCAGACTTTCCGGCGCGGAAAACCCATCAAGATTCTGGCCGCGAAATCAAACCTCAAAACAAGTCTGGGAGCGCCCGGAAGCGTTGCCGCGCTAGGTAAGGACTCCGGAATAGAGGTCAATTGCCGCGATCGGCGCCTACTGCTCACCAAGGTGCAAACCGCGGGAAAGAACGCCATGGACGCCTGGGCATGGCAGCTCGGCGCCCGGCTCACGCCCGGTGACAGTTTCGACCCACCCCAAATTTCACAACCCTCAAACCCCACTCGGGAGGAAATATGAAAGATCAAGACCAATATCTGTCCGTACTAAAATTCCCCGCCTTTGTCAGTCTCAGTTTGCTCATCATCAGCGCCGCCTATTTGGGCCTGGTCTATTTTATGCTGCAGAAACCGGCGACGGTGTCCCATTCCGGACGCGTGCTGCTGATCGTTTTGCTCATCGCCATCGTCTTCATGGTGCTCACTTGGGTGCTCACTCTGATGTCCACCCACACCCGCATCCGGGCTCGCTGGCTGCGCCGTATCAGCAAATGGATGCTGGTGTACGTTTTCTATTCTCTGGCTCACGGCCTGGGACTGATCACTTTTTCTTCCCAAAACGTGCTCACCGAGTCCTTTCTGAATTTCAACAACGAAATTGTGCTCACCGACCAGAGGGACGTCCACGATTCCAACATTCTGGTGCTCCTGCCCCATTGCCTGCAAAAGGATGACTGCACCGTGCGCATCACCTCAGATATCATCAATTGCGAGGAATGCGGCGGCTGCGACATCGCTGCCATCAAGCAACTGGTCATCGCCCAAAATGTGGCTGCGGCTGTGGCAACCGGCGGTTCCCTGGCCCGCAAACTGATTACGGATCATAAACCTGATGTGGTGGTGGCTGTAGCCTGCCACCGCGACCTCCTGGACGGCCTCCGCGACGCCTGGAGCCACCCTATCTATGCCGTCCTCAACGAACGTCCCAACGGCCCCTGCCACGAGACCACCGTCAGCATCGCCAGCATCGAATTCGCCATCAAAAAATTTAAGTAGGAACTCTTATGAAAACCTCCACCGCCGTTATTCTGGCCTTGGTGGTGCTGATCCTGAACGCAGGCATCACCATGGTTCTGATCAACCAGAAAGGCTTCAATATCCTGCCCGAGACCCAAGCTCCGGTCTCTGTTTCTGATAGCCGGCGCCACAATGAGATCACCGCCGCCGTCCAGGCCGTGGAAGCGGCAGTCGTGAGCGTAAACGTCACCAAAGTCCAGTATTTACAACGCCGTGGCTTCGGTTTTTTCGATTACTTCGGTCAAATCCCCATGCAGCGCAAGGTCGAGAGCATCGGCAGCGGGGTCATCTATGATTCCTCCGGCCTCATCATCACCAACGCCCATGTGGTGGAAGGCGCCACGGAAATCACCGTCGTGCTGCCGGATAAGCGGGAATTCAGCGCCACCCTGGTGGGCGTGGACGACACCCACGACATCGCCAAACTCCGCATTACGGGCAACAACCTGCCCTCCGCCAAACTTGGCAGCGCCAAAAACCTGTTGATCGGCGAGTGGGCCATCGCCCTGGGAAATCCCTACGGCTTTATGATGAGCGATCCCAAACCGACTGTCTCGCTTGGCGTTATCTCTGCTCTAAACCGCAGTTTCGCGCCTCAGGAAGGACGCAGCTACCGCGGTATGATTCAAACCGACGCCGCCGTCAATCCCGGCAACAGCGGAGGCCCTCTGGTGAATATCAAGGGCGAGGTTGTCGGCATCAACACCTTCATCGTCTCCGCCACCGGAGGCAGTATCGGCATCGGTTTCGCCATCCCGGTGGACCAGGTGCGCACAATTTTGAACAGCCTATGAAACGCATCACAGCCCTCATCCCAACCATAACCTTGATCCTCTGTCTGCTCCTGGGACTGGGTTCCCTGGCCGCAACCAGCCCCTACAACACTCTGGGCGACACCCTCACCGTGATTCAGATACCACTGCTGAACGTTCCCGCCATCCACATCCCCGGCGAAACCCTCATCATCACTTGCATCGCGCCGCCGTCCACCACAGGCTGGCAAGCCCGGCTGGTTCACAGCCACAAATCCATCACTCTGGACCTCATCTCCAGCCAGTATCTGAACTCTCCCGACCGCTGGGAACTGCGCGCCCTCATCCCTTCTCTGCCGGTGTTTGAACTTTACGACCTGCGGGTGACTGCCTCAGGCGGTCTGGACGACACCACCAAAAACGCCGTGAAAGTGATTCCCACTCGCAAAGACAGCTACTATTTTGTCCACATCACCGACCTCCATCTGCCCACCCGGATTTTCTATCCAGACAGCGGTTTCGACAGCGATTCCACCTCCGTCAACGATTTTCGGGCCGTGCTG
The DNA here is from genome assembly GCA_964292625.1 of uncultured bacterium. GTDB lineage: Bacteria > Cloacimonadota > Cloacimonadia > Cloacimonadales > Cloacimonadaceae > Syntrophosphaera. The sequence continues at coordinate 540 of CAXYWN010000182.1, read as the reverse complement.
GACGACATCAACCTCATCAATCCGGAATTTGTGCTCATCACCGGCGACCTCATCAACGAAGGCGAACTGGAAGGCTTCGCCGGACAGTACTGGTATGGCTGGACCCAGCGCCTGCTCACCGAATTTGAGGTTCCCTGCTATGTAACCTCCGGCAACCACGACATCGGCGGCTGGAACGGGACTCCGCCTCCCTCGGGCAGTTCGCGCCGCAATTGGTGGCGCTATTTCGGCTGGCCCTGGCTGGATAACACCGATTGCAACTGGCATTCCCACACCCAGGACTACGATTTCATCTATGGCGATCTCCATTTCATCGGCCTCGAAGCCTACGACAACTACGACAATTTTAGGTCTTACATCTATGGAGGGCAAAGTTTTATCTATAGCCAGATCATCTGGCTGAACCAGCGCCTGAGCATACCCGGACAAGACCAGAGTCCTTTTCCACCATTACGATTTTTCCGACCAGCTCGATCTCTCTGCCCTCGGCGTCGATATGGCTCTTTGGGGCCACATCCATTACAACAGCGGCTCGATTAC
>CAXYWN010000181.1:0-4353 GCA_964292625.1 uncultured bacterium | reverse complement strand
ATCCGGTCAATTCTTGATAAGAGCTAAAATTGAGAAGCTTCGCCCACTTTTTTTCTCCTTTAAGAGCCTAAGATATTGGAATTTAATCCCTTCTTATTGAACAAACTCAGTAAAAGCTGCGGCGAATATGCCGACAGATCCATCCGACTGTAGGTTGTGACTAGTAAACAACTGTTATGGCCAATACGCTTGGGAGTCAAGGAAAATCTGTATTTATGTGCATGCTCTCCAAAGCAAAAAAAGCCCCGCCAGGTAGCGGGGCCTTGATTTTATTCACCGATTATTTTCACCAGTATGCGCTTGCGGCGCATACCGTCATATTCTCCATAGAAGATTTGCTCCCAGGTGCCGAAATCAAGCTTGCCGCCAGTTACCGCGACCACAACCTCACGTCCCATCAATTGGCGTTTGAGATGCGCGTCGGCATTGTCCTCAAAGCCGTTGTGGGCATATTGCGAATGCGGTTTTTCCGGGGCCAGCCGTTCCAGCCATTTTTCAAAATCCTGATGGAGCCCGCCTTCGTCGTCATTGATAAACACCGAGGCGGTGATATGCATGGAATTCACAAGGCAGAGGCCTTCTTTGATTCCGCTTTCCCGCAGGCAGTCTTCCACTTGGGGAGTGATGTTGAGATACTCCCTGCGTTTGGCGGTGTTGAACCACAATTCCTTGCGAAAGCTGCGCATCAGTAGGTGGGGATTTTCTCCAGCTCGGTAGCCAGTTCAGCCGCTGTATCGAACACATAGTCCGCTCCAGCTGCTTCCAAAGCTTCCCGGCCGCTGTAGCCCCAAGCGGCGCCGATGGAAATCATGCCGGCGTTCTTGGCGGTTTGTACGTCCACGATGGAGTCTCCCAGAATGGCGATGTTTTCGGGTTTGCATTTCAGGCGTTCGGCCAATTCCAACGCGCGGGTTGGATCCGGTTTGGCAGGTTTGTCCGGTTGTTCGCCGCTGTAGATGCCAAACGGGTTTTTGCCCTGGTTGATCATCGCGCCGCGGAAAAAGTGGCGGATGATTTTCTTGGTGAAATAGTGGACCTTATTGGAAAGGATGGCCACTTTGATTTTGCGTGAGACGCAGAGTTGGATTAGATAAAGGATTCCTGGATAGGTTTTGGTGTGCAGGAACCAGCTTTCTTCATAGTTGACCCAAAACTTTTCGGCAATCGCTTCCACGTCGGCTTGTTTCCTTCGTGATGCCGGTAAAGCTTTTTCGGCCAATGCAAATAGCCCATTGCCCACAAAATCCTTATATGCCTCCAGCGGATGCTCGGGGAAGCCGCTATCAGCCAAGGCCTTGTTCGTGCTTTCTGCGAGATCTTGTAAACTATCCAGCAGAGTGCCGTCAAGGTCGAAGATTACGGCTTTGATTTTGTGTTTCTTTTTCATGTGTTGATACTTCCTTCGTTAGTTATTTTTATAGGTTTGGATTCTTCTCCCGCATAAAGCGATACGTGCGGGAACGGTATTTCGATGTTGTTGGCGTCGAATGTTTCCTTGATGCGAATCATCAGGGAAGTTTTAAGGTCGAAAAATTCTTCTGTTTTGCCCCATACTCCAAACAGCAAGCCGATGCTGGAGTCACCGAAATTTTCCACCAGGATCAACGGGGCCGGGTCTTTCAAGGCCATAGGTTCAGATTCGGCAATCCCGGCCAATAGTTGCCGCACATTTTTTAGATCTTCTTTGTAGGCCACGCCTATTTTAATATTTACTCTGCGCAGCGGGAAACGGGTGAGGTTTATAACCTCTGTCTTGATCATTGTCTCATTTGGCACGCGCACAAACCGGTTGTCCGGAGTTTTTAGCTTTAAAGACAGCAAATCAATGCTTTCAATAGTTCCGATAACTCCTCCCACCTCGATCACATCGCCCACTACAAAGGGCTTTTCCGAGATCAGGAAGATTCCGCTGATGATATTGGAAACGCTGGTTTGCGAGGCAAAACCGACAGCTATGCCAATCACCCCGGCGGCGCCCAGCAAAGCGGATAACTTGAAGCCAAATTCGTTGAGGACGTTCACCATCAGGATCAGGACGCTGGCGTAATAGATAAAGCGCACCACCAACTGCTCGCTTTGGGGCGAAAGCCTGTCTTTAACCAGTCTTTTGGAAACTTTCTTAACCAGAATGATCAGCGGGACACCTATGGCAAGCGTCAATATAACGCGAAAAACCACAGTCACCCTTTCAGGGGTGATATACTGGCTAAATATATTTGTAATGTCCATGTCTGATTTCAGGCTCCTATAATAACATCGCTATAAATGTATTAAACCACTATTTTGAAAGGCGGTTATTTGTCTATGTTTATTTAATAAGTTATTTCAGATAACAGAAAAAGCAACCTGAACTTGACACTCCGGCCGAGTTGGCAATTATGGCATCAACTCTCGCAGTCAAGGAGCAGAAATGAAAATCGCCCAGATCGTTGGTGCCAGGCCCCAGTTCGTGAAGCTGGCCCCGCTATCGCAGCTTATCCGGCAAAGTCATACCGAGATAATCATCCACAGTGGTCAGCATTACGATATCCAGATGAACGATGTTTTCTTCCGGGATATGCAAATTCCTGCGCCGGATTATGAGCTGAATATCGGCTCCGGCAGCCAGGCCAGGCAAACCGCGGAGATGTTGGGAGCCCTGGAAACCGTATTGATTGACGAAAAACCCGATTGGGTGATAGTTTACGGAGATACAAACACCACCCTGGCAGGCGCTTTGGCTGCTGCCAAACTGGGACTCAAAACGGCCCACGTGGAAGCCTGCCTGCGCAGTTTCAACCGCAGCATGCCGGAGGAAATCAACCGTGTGGTGACCGACCACGTATCTGATTTGCTTTTTTGTCCCACGGACACCGCGATGGAGAACGCCCGCCGCGAAGGGCTGCTGGAAAAGTCATTTCTGGTAGGCGATATCATGAGCGACAGCCTGAAACTGGGCCTGGAGCTGGCAAAGGGCTATTCCGAGATTATGAAAGAACTGTCTCTGCAGCCCGGAACATTTGCCCTGCTGACTTTGCACAGGCCTTACAATGTGGATGATCCCCGCAGCCTGGAACTAATACTGAGGGGATTGGATAGCTTGAACAAGAAGATCGTGTTTCCAGTCCATCCCCGCACTCGCAATGTTTTGGCCGGGCTCGATCCCGAAAGCTTCAAAAATCTGAGCTTCATTGAACCCCTTAGTTACCTGGATTTTATCAGTCTGATGGGCGCTGCCGAGATGATCCTGACCGATTCCGGCGGCATTCAGAAAGAAGCCTATATTATTGGCAGGCCCTGCGTGACCCTGCGTTCCGAAACCGAATGGACCGAAACTGTGTCCAGCGGCTGGAACCTGCTCTTGCCGATTGACTCCGAAGGTTTTCCTGCCGCAATAGAGAACTTTACAGTTCCCGGAGCGCATCCTGACCTCTTTGGAGCTGATGTTTCCAAAAAGATTCTGGAGACCCTGGAAAATGTCTAAGATGCCTCACAAAGCACATTTGATCCTGATCGGCGGAGGCACCTGCAGCGGCAAAACCACCATCGCCAAAGCGATCGGACGCCGCATCTCCAGCCTCAAAACCGTCATCCTTTCCCACGACAACTATTATCGCGACCTGAGCCATCTGAGCATGGAAGACCGTGCCATGGGGAATTTTGACCATCCGGACTCGATCGACAAAGAATACCTGATCAGCGATTTGAAACTGATGCTGGCGGGAGAAGCGGTGAATGTTCCGGATTACGATTTTGCCACTCACAGCCGCAATGAAGGTACCCTCTGCATCGCCGGCGCGCATGTGATCATTCTCGAAGGGATCTTCGCCCTCTACTACCAAGAGCTTGTGGATATCTCTGACCTCAAAATCTACCTCGATTCAGATTCCGATATCCGCCTCGCCAGACGCCTCCAGCGCGACATTCTGGAACGCGGCCGTAACATCGAAAACGTTCTCAACCAATATCTGGATACGGTTAAACCTTCCCATCAGGCCTTTATCGAACCCACCAAAAAGAACGCCGACATCATCGTTCCAGGCGAAAAGGAGTTTGACAGGGTGCTGTATATGCTAAACGGTTATCTACAGCATGTTATCCTGACTGGATAGCTGATTGTTAGCCTGTGATTCGGGTTATGATGTAGATTTCGGTCTCGAGAGCCGGCCTTCCCCCTCCAGCCTGGATGTCCCGCCCGTGTCCAACGCATGCCCAGATTATGTGTGCAGCGAGCAAAACTTAAGCATAGGCAGGAAGAAAGCTCCAGATCCAGCAACGGGGAAGAGAAGAGGCAGGGACCCGAACCCCGGAATCCAGCTTATCCGAACTTGAGCAAAATTTGTGCTAACATGTTGATACGTATGCCCAAGCTAT
>CAXYWN010000180.1:0-4354 GCA_964292625.1 uncultured bacterium | reverse complement strand
TGGGATCCTCGCCATCCAGGGTGTATCTGATCACGGCAGCGGGAGTGGAACAGCTAATGCTGACCGTCACAGACACTGAGTGACTGCCGCCGTCAGGCGAAAAACTCGGGGTGGCGACCGTGCCGGTCACCTGATAACTGCGTTGGGCAACCGAGCTGTTGATCCAGCCGCTCCGAACCGCGATGGCTTTGATGGTATAGCTTGTCTCAAGACCAATGGGGATACCGTTAGCAGGATTATAGAGGGTTGAATCTCCTGTTGGTGCTGTTCCGTCCGTTGTATAATGGATGGATGCCGCAGGAGCAGCTGGAACGCTGAGCTGCACCACGATGGGATCGAAATATAGCCCTTCCGCGAGGTCAAACTCTGGAGGAGGCAGTATTCCGATGCTGTAAGTTCCTTCTGTCACGGGGCTGGGATCCCAGTGTTCCTTAAAAGCTCGGGCACGTACCTGATACGATCCGCTGTCCAGCAAAAAAGGACCTTCATAGACGAAAGACGCGCGCGTACCCGGGGTGGGTTCGCTGCCATCCAGGCTGTAATAGATTGCGGCGCCAACGGTGGAACTGCTCATTGCGAGTGAGATCGGAGGAGGATAACCTCCGGGCAGGGGAGCGAAAACAGGTGCGGCAACCGTGCCGGTAATCGTAAAAATGCCCGTTTGGATATTGCTGGGATATAAGCCTGGATATTGAGCGAGCGCTTTGATGGTGGAGGTGACGCTGATCGGGATAGGCTCTGTGTAGAGGAGCGCTGTCCCCGGGTCGGGATCGCTGCCATCGAGGGTGTAAAAGATTGATGCCCCGGCCGGATTGGTGGAGCCGCTGATGCTCAACAAGATCGGAGTAGTGCTGTATCCAGGTGCAGGATCGAAAACCGTGCCGTTGCCATAAGGCATAAAAACTGTCTTCCTGCGCACATCGTAATAATAGCTATAGGTATCGCTGGCTTGCCAGTCTGCCAGATAGGCTTTGAAAGAAATAAAGGTGGGATTGGTGAGTTGGATCTGCTGGCCGCCGCTGTAAACCAACGCGTTGGGGTTCTCCGGACCGGGCAGGCTGTTATCCAGAGTGTAATAGACAGTCGCTCCGGCAGGTGTGACACTTAGTCCGGCAATCTCCACCGCCTGTGTCTCACCCTGGTCGATCAGGTAAAATTCTCCCTCCGGCAACGGCGGCGGGGTCATCGTGTGCGCTACGATCTGCACCACGCCAGTCACCTGATAGCTTTGGGACACGATATTGCTGTCCAGCCAGCCAGCACGTCTTGCCATGGCCTTAATGGTAAGCGTCGTTTCGGACGGGACAGTTATCGGAGTATTGTATTCTACCGTACCCGGGGATCCCGGATTAGGGTTGCTCCCATTAGTAGTATAGTAGATCGTGGCTCCCAAATTGGAACTGCTAAGCGTCACCTCCACCGGCATGTAATATAGATCGGCCAGGGGAGTGAAAACGGGCTCAGCCACCGTTCCGGTGATCCTGTAAGTCTCGCTCTCGGTCTGCGACAGAGGAAATCCGGGATAGCTGAAGATTGCCTGGATGGTCACGGTGTTTTCCACATTCGGGAGAGCGTTAATCGCTATCGGAGCCGCGTAAACATCAGAAGTTTCAGTGGGTGGCGTGCCATCGGTGGTATAATGGATTACCGCGCCTGCAAAACTGACAGGCGCCGCGAGGGCAACACTCATCCCGCTGGTGAAGGTGCCTCCCGGAGGGGCGAAAAGCGGACCCGATGGGCGAACGATCACGGTCCAGATTTTGCTGTCCGTAGCCTCGCCGTCCGAGACTTCGCAGCTTATCGTCTGAGTACCCGGAATGTCAAATTGTAGATCCAGGCTGGCGGTAGTGGACACCACATTCGTAAATGGTGTTCCGCCCTGGCTGCCGCTATGCGTCCAAGTGTAAGTCAGTGGATCATTCTCCACATCTTCCGCTGTAACAGAAAAAGCAAGCGCAGCTCCCTGGTCTGTGTTCTGCGTCAATGCCTCAGGCTGCCAAATGGTAATCACCGGCGGATCGTTCACATTGACCACATTAATCTGGATTGTGATGCTGCTAACTGCGTTTGACGACCTGTCCACAGCGGTCAGCTGATAGCTGGCAATGCCGAAATAATCCTGCTGGGGTGTGAAAGTCACAGAAGAACCTGTCACAGGGGGCTCTTGGGTAACCACGATGGGATAATCCGCATACAGGACGCTGAGATTAAAGTTCGTGGGATCAGCTGAATCCACGCAGCTAACGTAGTTCTGAAATTCTATCTGCAGTGCGGTTTCTTCGTTTGTAGAAAACATATTGCCGTCGGGCAAACCGCTCCAGATGGGCGGATCAGGCACAGGAGTAACATTTATACGGATAACTGCCATCGCTACCGTACCGCTTACCGCGTCTGTAGCCGCCAAAACCAGAGACTCCGAGCCATACCAGTTTTCAGTTACAGGCGCGAACTGCAGGTTCAGCGGATTGCCCGAATCCGGTTGCGAAACGATGAACTTCGTGCTAGGATACAAGAATGAAAGAGTCAAATTCACGTTGTCTGGATTGTTGATATGCCTGTTAAAGTCCTTGGTCCAGGTAATGTCTTCCAGAAACAACCCCGTTCCAGGATCGGCGATATCGGTCGCGTCCGGTAGATTATAAGGCGACGCATCGAAATTGAAGGAAAAATTCCTCGTCTGAGCATTAGTTTTGGCAATCTGCTCCAATAATTCCGGAGAGATGGTCGAACTGCCCTGATTTATCAGAGCTCCGGTTTGCGCGCCAAGAGCGAAAACGCTCAGCATCACGATCACAATAAACAAAAACTTTTTCATGCTCTATCTCCTTCCAAGACTGCGTATAGCAGTGGTTAAATATCTATGTGCCCCGCAAGTTCCGGCGTAGCCGGTTGAATCTGCGCAGCTAAATAAGTTCTTATCTGAATACAGAATTTTTCTCATAAAGCCAAGTTATCTTCCCTTTTCAGGCTGTCAATGAATATTTTGTCTGCTGGGACGCCTTTTGTAGAAATAATTCCAACCCTCTGGCTACATAGCTTCACCTAAATTCCCAAATGAGTATCTCCTGCCGTCCCGATAGTCAGATTATTCAAGGTGCAGGGAAGGACAAAAGAGCCGAAGGCAGGGAATCTGGCTTCGGCTCAAGGTGCTTCTAATTAGTATTTATATTATTGTTTGTCTCTCACATTCGCCAAGCGTGTTTTTAGCTCAGACCAGAGTATTTCTTCTCTGGAACTGTTCAGCGTTGCCAGAACATCACTCTCGCCTTCACGATAGAACTTCACTGCCACCACCCGATAAAACATGGCATCCCTGAACAAGGCTACCCTGGTGTGGATAGTGGACAGGTTCTCGGTGCTGGTGAGGTAATAGTAGTAGTTGTCGTCTTCGTAGGGAGTCTCGTTATAGAGCACAATGTAGAGGTCAGGTGTCAGCGGGGTGCCATAGATGGTCTGCGTCACCGGCAACCAGCTGATGAAGGCGTCGTTGCCAATAACATTCACCTGCACACCTTCCACCGCGGCAGGAGGAACATGCTCACCGATTCCGGTGATGTAATACTGAGCGTCCGTAATGCCGCTGGGGTTCCATCCAGTTTTATAAGCCCTGGCCCGCAAGAGCACATGCGAAAGCACATTGATCGGAGCCCCGCTCACATATTCGGTTCCATTGCCCGGATTTGGTTCCGAGCCATCCGATGTGTAATAAATGGTCGCCGTGGCCGGAATGGCCGAAAGGGTCACGGCCTGCGCGCCCTCATATAGCCCCGCAGGCGGATTGAAGACCGGATCGCTGAGAGTTCCGGTGATATAATACTGGGCGTCCGTGATACCGCTGGCGTTCCAACCTGTTTTGTAGGCCCTGGCGCGCAGCAGTACGTCCGTAGAGACATTTATCGGGGTTCCGGAAACATAGGCAGTTCCGTTGTCAGAGCTGGGTTCCGTGCCGTCAGAAGTGTAATAAATACTTGCATCGGGTGGACCGACCAAAATGTAAACATTGGTCGGAGCAGTATAATAGCCCGGGCCGGGGATGAACACGGGGTTGGCAATGTTACCGATAATGGTATAGATTGCGCCGTAAATACCCGAGGGCCGCCAATCGCTGCGATAGGCTCTTGCCTTCAGGGTCGCGCTGCTGCTGAACAGGATCGGCTCATAGTAGCTGTATCCATAATCCAAACTGGGTTCCTCGCCATCCAGGGTGTATCTGCTCACAGCATCCGGAGTGGAAGATGTGATGCTGACCGCCACAGACCCTGAATGGCTGCCGCCGTCAGGCGAAAAGACCGGAGTGGCGACCGTGCCGGTCACCTGATAACTGCGCTGGGCAACTTCGCTGCTGAACCAACCG
>CAXYWN010000179.1:0-4413 GCA_964292625.1 uncultured bacterium | reverse complement strand
CATGCAATCTGTTTCCTGGGAACTGAAGCCGCCTCCGCGGCGGACGCGGTTGGGACCGCTGATGGCGCCGTGAGGATTTGTTTGCGCTACGCTGGGATAGCCGCCATAGATGTCCCACACCCATTCATAAGCATTGCCACTCATGTCGTAAAGGCCAAGTTCGTTAGGATATTTCTGTCCTACGGGATGGGTTGTATTTCCGGCATTACTTCTATACCATGCGACATCTTCGACAGTATTGCTCCCGCTGTAAATATACCCATACGAAAGGTTTCCGCTCCAGGCGGCATACATCCATTCCATTTCGCTGGGCAGGCGGTATCCTCCGGCGCTCCAATTGCAGCTAAACTGCTGATGGTTGGCATCGCTTGTATTCCAGCCGGCCGGCCAATCGTCCGGGTTCGTGCCATAAGATCCGTAACTGTAACATGGAGGGATGCCTTCGAGCAGGCTGCGGCGGTTGCAATATTCGATGGCTTTGAACCATGAAACTTTTTCCACAGGACGATTGGGATCGCCCGTGAAGTTGGAGGGATTGTTGCCCATGACATAGAGATATGAGTCTTGGCTCAACTCATACTTATCGATGAAAAAGGTGGACACGGTGACATCGGAAGTTCCGTTGTGGAAGGTTCCTCCAGTAACCTCGACGAAGCTTTGGGGCATTTCCAAGCCTGTCAGAGCGCTTACATAGTAGAATCTGCGGGGATAACAGCCATCGAGCGGCCAGGATGTGGATGCCGTTTCTCCGAGCAGAGTCCATCCCTCCGCGCCTGGCTGCTTAGGGAGGTCGCAATGATAGATTCTGTATTGCACGGCATTGGCGCTGGGAGCCCATATCAGCAGCGCTTGTCCGGTTTCCAGCGGCGCGATGGTGGCCACAACCGGAGCGATAATACCGGCCGTAATGGCATAAACTTCGTTGGAAAGGCTGGAACTGCCGTTGGCATTATAGGCCTTGGCGCGATAGTGGTAAGTCGTGTGAGATTCAAGCTCCAGATCCTGATATGAGCAGCTGTTGGAAGGCATAGTCGCGATCTGCGTCCAGAGGCCTTCGGGGCCAGATTTACGCTGGATAATATAACCCTGTTCGTTGTTGGCAAGGTCCATCCAGTTGAGGTCTATCCTGTAGTTGGAGACCAAAGTGGCGGTCAAGTTCAAGGGATGAATCGGGATATCCAGTTCGGGATAGATGTCGAAAACCGCGGCGTGTCCACCGCTATAGAGGACTCCGCCTGGATTGAGGTTGTCCAGATAGTAATATCCGTCATACTGGCCGTTCCAGCACCAATTCACGTGAAAATAGTCCTGATTTTGATATCCGTCCAGGATGAAGAGATGCGAAATTGCTGAATGAGCGGCAATATAGATGACAGGGCGGTAAAGATCGAGATCGGAGACTATCATAGATTTCCAAACTTGATCGGAATATGATACTCTATTGCGCAGGTTAGGGTAGTTGTAGCTGAAGAATTGGTTTAGCGCTGAGGCTAAGTTCCACGTGGTGAATGTCGAGACATCCGGGCCGTAATATGTGGTCAAGGCAACCGCACAATGATAGAGTAGATACGGGATGGCAGTGTTGTCTGGCGAGCAGGTGGTGGGCATGTTGTCCCAGTCGTAGGTCGCCGCAGCGAAATTCGCGTAGATGGTGCCATACAGGCTGCTCTGATATGAGCGGGATCCTGAACCGTGCTCGGGATATCCCCAATAGCCCATCACCTGTGCGATCGCCGCGGCCCCGCAGCCTGCCCATGCGTGTCCTCCTGCGGCGATACTGGAAGCGTCAACCGGGCAATCGGCGTTATAGGGATATCCTTGATCCCAGGTGCTCGTAAGCAGCGGAGGAATCTCTCTGGTCGGACGCAACGGTAAATCCTCTCTGCTAAGCAGGGCGGACCATTGAGCTTGGTTTGCGGGCTGGGATATTTTTTCTTGTTTTATGGCAGTGATTTGCTCCGAGTATTCCTCCAACCAAGCGTCAACCGCCGGGGAAGTGGCGGGATAAGAAAAGCTGCCGGTTCCGCTGTAAGCCAGGATGGGGGGACAATCCGTGTCGGCAGAAATGAGTACGAATCCGCCATCCTCAGAATTCAGAATGTAGAGCAAGGTTAGTTTGTCGCGCTCTATGGCTTGGATGTTTTGAACACACAGTCCGGCACGTTCTGGTTCTTGGTGCCTCCACCAGGTTTGCGCGGCGGAAATGGCCTCCGGCTCGGATACCGGAGCGGCGAACAGCAGAGTCACGCTTAGGGCGAATAGGAATGTTAGATAGGGCCGTTGTGACATGTATGATCCTCCATTGTCGGTTTAGATGGACAAGTGTACAGCAGCCTCTGGCTGACCAATGATTTTTCAACCCTAAATATCATATCGCTCGATTTGTCAAGCATTTTGCCTGGCAAGCGGAGATCTGCTTTTTTCGTGCATCGCCTGATTCTTTGCTCGGCAGATTTTCATTCCTCCCTCGGCGCTATTGGCAGACTTGCATAAGAGCAAATCCGGTCCAGCAGCCATTTTCGGCTGGAGGGTTTGGAGAAGTCATTTGCAGAACAAGGCCGTGGATTGAGGAGGCTTCGCGTAACATTACCCTGGGTTTTCACCATATATAAAACAGAGCGACCAATGAGGTCGCTCTGGATTGATTAAAGGATTATGTTGAGGATTTATTTACGGTCGCGTCCGTTCGAAAGACGCAACACTTCCAAGGGGCTTTCGGACTTTTCTTTTCCTCTGGGTTTGGAATCTTCATCGGGGACATTGTTGGGCTTGGCCTTCTCAATCTTTCCATCGCTGGGAGGAGTTGAGGGCTTGGAGGCTCCGCCGTTGGGGGGAGTGGGTGCTGTGTAACCGCTTCCGCTTCCTGGAGGAGTGTAGCCGCCACCGTTGGGAGGGCTGGGAGGTGTATAGCCTCCGTTTCCGTGGCTGCCGCCGTAGCCGCCGCCACCGGGAGGGGTGCTGTGTCCACCGCTGCCGCTTCCACTCCCAGGAGGATTGGGAGGGGTGTAGCCACTGCCGCCGCCTTGCCCGCCACTGCCATGACTTCCGCCACCGGGAGGAGTGTAGCCGCCAGAGGAGCCGGAGGAACCTTGTCCTCCTCCCCCACCATGGCTACCGGGATAGCCGCCGGGAGGTCCTGGAGGGTTTATTCCTCCACTGCCGGGAGTTCCGGGATGTCCACCGCTGGGTGGCCTGGGATGAACGTAGCCGGGAGGATAGGGCAAATATCCGCTGGAAGGAGCCGGATACCAGTAATAGCCAGGGTAATAGTAGTAATGGATTGGTCTGGGACGATAATAGTTGTAGGCATAATAATTGTTGATCTCATAGTAGGTTTGCATTCTGTCCCTCACCAGACGGAAATTGAACACTGTGGGATACCTCATGGCGTCCCTCTGGTCCGCATATAAAAAGGGTATAAACAGGGTCTTCTCTACGGGAATATAACCTTCCTTGGTGATGATCACCCGGATCGAACGTCCTGGAATACCTTGCCAAAGTTCCATATATTCGTCCATGAAAACCGGATAAACGGGACTCGGAGTGGAGCAGAGGTAGAGGTCAATATCCACCAGGTTCACGTCTGCGTCTCGGGGTGAGGTTTTGATCTGAAACGCGCCATAAAGGTCATAGGCGCTGAGCAGGCCAACGCTCAGGATCAGGCTGATGGCTAACAAAATCTTCGTTTTCATTCTTCCTCCCTTGGGAGATGTATTTCTATATATAATACTCAGTATCGGGGCATCCCTGCATATTAATTGCTTTGTCAAGTGGAAAGCTTATCCGCTGATACCTGGGAAAACCTGCTTTCAAGTGGGATCTTCAGCCGAGGATAGCTTAAAAAAGATTCCTCTGTCCAGCCGCTCTGTGCTTACTTTTCCATCCGCAATTAGAGTGCTCAGATACTTGTTCAATTCATTGATGTGCAAGCCCAGAATCTTGCAGAGGTCGGTGTCGGTGCAGGGTCTTCTCTTGATTGTCTGGATGATTTGCTCCGTGATATCCTGGTCGAAGCTGCGGATTGCCTTTCTGGTCTGAGCTTTGGCGATAATCTCGGTTTTGAGTGGCTGGAAAAACGCTCGTATCTCTTCCAGCTTTTCCTGAGACAAGGGTTTTACCCAAGGTTCAGTGCCCGGCCTGTCCAAAGTGTTTAGCTGCACAAGGTCGGGACGGATTTCCAGTAGTGCTTGCCTGAGCATCTGAAGTTCAGCCTCCGAATCGTTGATTCCCGGTACCAAAAATACTTCTAAATAGATTTTCCCCGCATACTCATGGCGCAGTTTCACCATGCCTTCGATCACTCTCCCAACTTCCAGGTCCCTATGGGGACGGCAAATCTTCCCAAATGACTGCTCCAAAGCCCCATCCAAGCTGGGCAGCAACTCGTCTGCTCGCAGCACCTCCTGGCTGACT
>CAXYWN010000178.1:0-4480 GCA_964292625.1 uncultured bacterium | reverse complement strand
CGATGTCAACGACTTTAGCAACCTTGTGAATGCAGTTATTGACAAGAGCAGCTTCGACAAGATCAAGGCGTATATCGATTATGCCAAGCAAACTTCAGATGCCTCCGTTATCAGGGGCGGAAAGTGTGATGATTCAGTCGGCTACTTCATCGAGCCCACCATCATCAAGGCAGAAAGCCCCAAGTTCCGCACCATGGCAGAAGAGATATTTGGGCCAGTGCTCACCGTGTATGTCTATAAGGATAGCGAGTTTGAAGCCACTCTGAAGCTCTGCGACACAACCTCTCCTTATGGCCTCACCGGTTCCATCTTTGCCCGCGACAGAACCGCTGTCTGTGTGGCCGCTAACGCGCTGAGACACAGCGCCGGAAACTTCTACATCAACGATAAGCCTACTGGCGCCGTGGTTGGACAACAACCCTTCGGCGGCGGAAGAGCATCAGGCACCAATGATAAAGCTGGATCAGCTTTGAACCTGCAACGCTGGATATCCGCGCGCTCCATCAAAGAAAACTTTGTGCCGGCGACGAATTTCGAATATCCGCACATGAGTAAATAAACTTAGTTAAGCAATAAATAGCAGGGAGGCGAGTGATAAAATCATTCGCCTCCCTTTTTGATTTAGATTCAATCCGCGTATCGTATTACGACAGCCTGCCTTGTTTAAAAGATATACCCCACGCTGAAGGTCCAGCAGGTGTTGGAGATGGGAGGGCGCTTGGAGCGGTCGTTGAGCAGGTCGGTCAGGCCCAGATAGTAGCGCAGGCCGATGAAGTATTCTTCTGTATAGGCGAGGTCCAGGCCGAAGTTAATGCCGGCGTTCAGCTTGTTAATGTTTTCATAAAAAGTATCATTGAAGGTGGAAACTGCTTTGATGGCATAGCCCATTTCCGGAGCGATCAGCGGCTGGAAGCGAATACCCTTCACTCCGGGGATCGTCACATCTGCTTTGACCAGCACGGGCAGGACAATGTAGTCGATGGTAACCACATCGTCAACGAAGGCGTCAGTGCCTTTTTGGGAGTAAAGCAATTCAGGCTGGATGATGAGGAAAGACTTGGGGCGCAATTGGGCAAAACCGCCGATATGCAGGCCCAGAGCGCTACGGGTGTCGATGCTTTGGCCGTCTTCGGTGAGTTCCAGCTTCGCGATGTTCAGCCCGGCCCGCACGCCCAACTTCACTTTGGCGTGAGCCACACCGCTCAGCAGAAACGCAATGCTTAAAATAATCAGAGCTTTTTTCATTGTTTCGGTCTCCTTGCTTGCGGTCCGGATTTTTGGCAAAACTGATACCGCAATGAACACGTATGGGGCTGGTGTGTATTTTCGTCAAGGATTATTCCTGCGCGAAACATGTGGGATGGAGATTTCACTTGACGGATGGCGCCTCAACCGGCTGGATGAACCTGAATAAACTAAGATGACAACACAATAAAAGAGGTGATAAATGCTGATATCGGAATTGCTGGATAAGCTCGAAACCCTTGCCCCACTGTCTTTGGCGCAGGATTGGGACAACGTTGGCCTGTTACTGGGCGATCCCCAAAGAGAGTTCAAGCAGGTGCTGATCACTTTGGACGTAACGCCAAACGCGGTGAACAAAGCCCTGGAAATTGGCACCGACCTGATTCTTTCCCACCATCCGCTGTTCTTCAAACCCATCAGCCGGATCAACGACCCCATGCTGCTGAAGCTGGCCGAAAACCGCATCGCGGTGATCAGCATGCACACCAATCTGGATGTAGCGCCGGACGGCGTCAACCAGGCTCTGGCCAAGAAGCTGGGGCTGCAGGTGACAGATTTCCTGACCTCCGAACAGGGCGGTAAATGGTATCATCTCTCGATTACGGTGCCGATTGGGCATACTAACAAGGTGGCTGAGGCAGTTTTCGCTGCCGGAGGCGGAAGAATAGGTAAATACACCGATTGTTCGGCCCGGCATCAGGTTACCGGGACCTTCGAGGCAAACGAAGGCGCCCAGCCCTTCATCCCCGGAACCTTGGGACAGCCGCGTACCACCGTGTCGGAGGAAGAACTGGAATTCATGGTCGGGGAAGACTCGCTCCCAGCTGTCATCGCCGCCGCTAAAAACAGCCATCCCTACGAAACTCCGCTTATCTACTGGTTTCCGGTGGCCAGCCCCAATCCTTCCTACGGCCTGGGTTTGGTTGGTAAATTACCGGTTAACCTCAGTCTGACCGAGATTGCCCAATTGGTCTCCCAACGCCTGAACTGCCCGCGTCCCAGGTTGTGGACAGCCGGGGTGGATCACTATGCGAGGATGGAAAAGATAGCAATCTGCGGCGGGTCCGGCGCCTCATTTCTGAAAAGCGCCGAATGCTCAGCGGAACTCTTCATTACCGGAGATGTGAAATATCACGATCTGCTGGAGGCGCGCATTCCCATCATCGACGCCGGCCATTTTTACACCGAATATCCTGTGCTGGAAACGCTCCAAAGCCATCTGCAAAGGTGGGGCGCGCCTTGCGAAACCCTGACCATGGAAGAACACGAATATCGGCAACAGATGGTGGACATCGGATTGGATAAATTTACTGAACTTTGCGCTCCGGATGCCTAATTATAAAAATCTCAAGAATAACTTGACAATAAACACGGGAGGGATTATTTATATTTTGCCAGCGGGCTGACATCCGCTGATAATTATCTGCAGAGGAGACCTTTATGCGTAGATTCATGTTGCTGGTTTTGCTTTTCGCCCTGCTGGGGGGTTGCGCGGCTAACAAAGAGCAACTTCCGGAGAATGAGGAGTACGTCCCGGAGAAGATATTCCCCGAAGATTGGGCGCGCTTCTACATCGCGGTTTATAATGAAGAGGACGATGTGATAGCCGAGTTTATGGACCTGGGATTCGATATCGACCTCTATCAGGAGGATCTTACCCAAAGCCTCTATTATGAGATTTACCACAGCATCCAGGGCTTCGTAAGCCGCTATGTGGACGGGCCTCTGGATCCCGAAACCGAGGCTGAATATGAGGAATTGGAACAAAGCCTGATTGGACTCTGCAAACGTCTGAAGGACGTCGGCCTCAAGCCGGAAGACCCTGGTGACCTGATTTCCGCCGCCACTTTCCGGGAATTCCCCGCTCTCGTGGAATGGCTCTCAACAGAGTTCAGCTCACCTTTCTAACTACAATAAGCATAGCTGGAACGGTAATTCTGGCCCAAATGCCCCGCTTCTCAAGGCGCTGCCACTAAAATCCTTGACACCATCCCTGTCTGTAAAATTGTGGCTTACTGAACTAAAAAACGTTAAGGAGAATCGATGAAAACCCTCACTCCGAAGCCCGGTGACATCCATCACGCATGGTATGTCGTCGATGCCGCGGATTTGCCATTGGGACGCTTGTCCACACGGGTGGCCTCCATTTTGTGTGGAAAAAACAAGCCCTATTACGTGCGTAACATTGACACCGGCGATTACGTGATCGTGATCAACGCTGAAAAAGTGCGCGTGACTGGGTTCAAAAGCCTGCAGAAGTTCTATAAGACCTACAGCGGCTACCCCAGCGGACTCAAGGAAATCCCCTATCAAAAAATGCTGGACAAGCATCCTACCCAGATCATTGAGCATGCCGTTCGCGGCATGATGCCCAAGACCGTTCTGGGAGACGCGATGTTCAAGAAACTCAAAGTCTATACCGGCAGCGAGCATCCCCACGAAGCTCAGAAACCGGTAGAACTCAAATTCAAGGAGAAATAAGTATGCAAACTTATGATGCAGTTGGCAGAAGAAAAAACGCCGTGGCCCGCGTCCGGATTGCACCCGGTACGGGCAAGCGCATCATCAACAAGGTGCAAATGAAGAAATACCTGCAGCGCGAAACGCTGGAAATGGTAGTTGAACAACCCTTTCAGGAACTTGGCATAAGCGATGATTTTGATGTTTATGTAAACGTCAGAGGCGGGGGCCTCAGCGGCCAGGCCGGAGCAATCCGCCACGGCATATCCCGTGCCCTCATCGTGTATGACGAAAAATACCGTCCAGCCCTCAAAGCCCGCGGCTTCCTCACTCGCGATCCCCGCATGGTGGAGCGCAAAAAGAGCGGACAACCGGGAGCCAGAAAGAGATTCCAATTCTCTAAACGTTAATCCGGGTTTTGGGGAGGCAAGCCCTCCCCCTCTGGGCCAGATGAACAGTTTAACCAACCCCAAAAACCCGCGCCGGGAGTTGCAAGGCGGTGGGGAGTTCGCTCCTCTGAATTGCTTAAATCCCTGCTCGGAAATGCAACCGTAAGATTACAAGGAGTATCAATGTCCGTAGTTACAATGAAACAACTACTGGAAGCGGGAGTCCACTTCGGCCATCAGACCTTCAGGTGGAACCCCAAGATGAAGCAATATATCTTCATCAAGCGTAACGGCATTCACATCATTGACCACAAACAAACCGTTGACGCAATCAATGAAGCCTACCAATTTTTGAAAGAAGTTGCCAACCGCCAGGAGTACATCCT
>CAXYWN010000177.1:0-4483 GCA_964292625.1 uncultured bacterium | reverse complement strand
CCTGCCTTCGGGAGACCGCTCCGCCGATATCCGCGCCCGGGTGAACAAAGCCCGCCAGGTCCAACGCGCCCGCTTTGGCGATAAAAACATCTTCTGCAACGCCCAGATGAATTCCCGGCTGCTGCGCAAATACTGCCAGCTGGACACCGCCAGCCAGGACCAGATGCAGCACGCCATCGACCATCTGGGTTATTCAGCCCGCGTGTTTGACCGCATCCTCAAGGTTTCACGCACCATCGCCGACCTCGAAGGCCTGGAAAATATCACCAGCGACCACATCTCCGAGGCCATCCAATACCGCACCCTGGACCGCAAATACTGGGGATAGAGACGTAACCGGGAAAACTAATAAGGGAGCTCAGACCATGAAAAAACTATTATTGATCTCGCTGGCACTGCTGGCAGCCGCGGCCCTGGCCGCCCAACCCTGGCAACAGGACAACAGCATGTTCAATCCGAGCGGAATACCCAGTTTCACCTTTTCCCAGCCTCGCTTCGCCGATCTGGACGCAGACGGGGATTTCGATTTCATACTGGGCGGCAGTAACAATCCCCCGCTCTACATCAAAAACACCGGCAGCCCCGCTTCGCCTCATTTCAGCCTCGGAGAAAATATCACCGCCGGAATCTCAGATCTGAACGCCGAAGTCGCGGTTTGCGCGGATATTGATGCCGATGGCTACCTTGACCTCGTGACCGGCGGTTTCACCGGACTGCATCTCTATCTGAACACCGGAACCCCTTCCGCGCCTATATTTGTCTGGCAACCCGGCTTTTTCTCAGCGCTGGCGGTGGGAAACTACCCTGTTCCCGATCTGGCCGACGTTGATGGCGACGGCGATCCAGACTTGGTGGTGGGGCTCAGCGAAGACGGAGCCGTGCTTCTCTTCACCAATATCGGGACTCCCGCCCAGGCCCAGTTCAGCGGCTCAGCGATGCAAACCATCGGCGATGTCGGCCTCTACGCCTATCCCATTTTCTGCGACCTGGATGCCGATGGAGACCAGGATATCCTCTGCGGCCGGGACGGACACGGTTTTATCTATTACCAAAATAACGGCAGTCCTGCCAATCCACTCTGGCAGGATAATTCCGCGCTCTTTGCCGGATTGGGGAACGCGAGCTATTGGAATTCTCCCGACCTGGTGGACCTCACCGGCGACGGCCTGGCGGATCTGGTCTTCGGAACCGCGAACGGACCCCTGCTTTACTACATTAACACCGGAACCCACGCTAATCCTGCCTGGCAGGCAAACACCAGCCTCTTCGGCGGAGTGCTGGATGTAGGCGCGGCCAGTTCTCCCGTCTTTTATGACTTTGACGGCGACGGAGACCTGGATATGATCAGCGGCAGCCAAATGGGGGATATCAAGTACTTTGAAAACACAGGCACTCCCTACTCGCCTGCCTGGACCGAAAACAACGCCTATTTTGCCAGCATTGACCATTCCATCTACTCTTCCGCCGCCATCGGGGATGTCAACGCAGACGGTCTGCCGGACGCCATCATCGGCGACCTGAGCGGCAACCTTTATTTTCACAAAAATACAGGATTTGGTTTTATCGAGGAAGCCGGAGTGCTGCCCCCGATCTCGCTGGGAGGCTGGTCAGTACCCCGATTGGCGGATATGGATGGGGACGGCGATCTGGATCTCATTGTCGGAAACGAAGCAGGCAACTTTTACTATTACAGAAACCAGGGCAACCAGCAGCAACCCGCCTGGGTTCAAATTTCTGGATTCTTCGGAAGCATCGACGTGGGCTCAAATTGCTCCCTCAGCCTGGGAGATATCGACGGAGACGGCGATCTGGACATTGTGGCGGGCAACATTCAGGGCAATCTCAAATGTTATCTGCAGGGCCCCCTGAGCTGGACGCTAAATTCCGTCATCTTTGCCGGTATCAGCACCGGGCAGAACGCGGCTCCGGCGTTGGCAGATATTGACCACGACGGCGATCTGGATCTAACAATCGGCGATTATGACGGCACCTTCAGTTTTTACCGCAACCAACTGTATTCCGGCACAACGCTCAATCCCCCGCAGAATCTGCAATTGGTTTTGGGCGGCATCGTCTGGAACCCTCCCCAACCAGGCAGCAGTTCGCCCTTTGAGGCCTACCAAGTTTACCTGAACGGCGAATTCCTGGGCGAAAGCTCTCTGGGTTCCTGGATTTTCGCCAATCTGACCGAAGGGCAGGAATATACTGCCCTGGTCACGGCACAATACATCGCCGGAGAATCGGCCCCCGTTTCAATCACCTGGACCCAAAACATCCACAATTCCCCTCTTGACCCGGGTTATGAACCCTGTCCCGGAGGACTGAGATTATTTTGGTCGCCGCCTCAGGGAAGCACCGTGCCCCTTGTCGGTTATAGCGTTTATCTTGATTCTGCACCAGTGGGAACAACCGTGGAGCAGGAGTTTATACTCACAGATCTGCTTCCAGGCCAGACCTATCAGGCTGGCATAGCTGCTTTCTACACAGACGGTTATGAATCCGAAACAACTCTGCTGGACATCGTTTATACCGGCAATGATGATCTAACTGTCCCCATCCTTTCGCTGCAGATTCATCCCAATCCCTTCAAAAGCAGCACCACGCTCAGTTTCAGCGTCAAAGGGTCCATTGCCAGCCTGGAGATATACAACCTGAAAGGACAGCGAGTTAGGGCTTGGGATGGCCTCGCTCCAGGACTGCACAGCATCTATTGGGACGGACATGATGCCAACGGAAAAGTCGTCGGCTCCGGGATTTACCTCTGCCGTCTGAAAAGCTCACAAGGCGTTTTAACACGTCGCATGGTACTCACCAACTGAAGCGAACCGAATGCTGTACCTCGTTTTAAGTGTCCTCTGTTCAGTCCTGATCGCCAACCTGCTGATGGTGTTCAACCGCAAGGGCGACCGGAATATCATGCCCATTTTTCTGGGCAACTACCTGATGGCGACGTTGTTTGGCTTGACCAATCTAAGGTTCCGGATACCCGCTCTGCCAGCTTTCGACATCCTGCTGGGCGTGGTGGCCGGCGGCTTGTTCCTGGTGAATTTCTGGGTCTTTCAACGTTCGATCGTGATCAACGGATTATCTCTCTCAGCGGGGGTGATGCGGATAGCGATGATCATCCCCATCCTGCTGGCGGTAGTGGTTTTCCGGGAAAAATTGTCTGTCTGGAATATTCTGGGGATAATCGCCGGACTGGCCGCCTTCAGCCTCCACGCCGATCCCCGGCAGTTGCGCAGTTTTCTCTGGATCGCGGCTCTGTTTTTGGTCTCCGGACTTACCGAATCCAGCCTCAAACTTTACAAGGAACTGGGCAGCGGTGCTGAATCCGCCTTCGTTCTGGTAATCTTTGCGGCCGCCTTCTGCTTCACTTTGCTCATGATTGTCCTCCGCAAGATCCGGGTTCCCGCCGTCAGTATCCTGCTGGGCTGCGTTTTGGGCGTTCCCAACCGCTATTCGACCGTCTTCTTTCTCAAGGGTCTGGACACCGTCCCGTCTGCTGTCGCCTATCCACTGGTCGCGGTTTCCATCGTCCTGCTGAGCATTGTGAGTGACCTGCTAATCTGGAAAAAACGCGCCACACCCCGCGATGCCATCCTCTGGGGCCTACTGTTGCTGAGCCTGTTTCTGCTCAACCTGAGCTGATTCAGTCCAGCAGTGTGATCCAACCCACGCTGTCCCGGCCGGAAGCGCGCAGCCGGGCCAGATATATTCCTCTGCCCAGCCTGATCTGCCTGTCGTCCTTGCCGTCAAAAATCAAGCTGTGCCAGCCTTTCGCCTGATTTCCCTCATATAGTCGGCGCACCCGGCGTCCCCGCAGATCATATACCGAAAGCAACACCTCTGAACCAAGCTCAAGCTTGTAGCGGATATTTGCGGAGGCGCTGGCTGGATTGGGATAGACCTCCAGCCCCGCCAGAGCCGGCGTGTTTGTTTCATCTGCGGCTGCTACTTCGGGATAGCCGAAATGAATATGAATCAGCTCCTCCTGATGCTGGTCCAAAAGTTCGAAATAATCCAGCAAAGCGGAGATTTCCCCATTTAGCGTGTAGGCCAGCCAGGCTTGGATAACCTCAATGACTAGCGCGTTTCCATAGATATTCAAATGTCCCAAGCCGTTAAAGGAAACGTAGCTTTTAAATGAGGAGGCCAGGTTTTCAAAGATAGGCACCTGATGTTGGGCAGGAGGTGTGACGCTGTCGTTGCCGGCAGCCAGAGTGAGCGAGGGAATCCCGACCTGCTGCGCGGCCGCAATCGCCGAAGGATTTGTCTCCGCCGCGGCCAGGGTGATGATGGCGTTGGCGGCCGTGTCTGAAGCAGCCAAAACTGCCGCCCCACCTCCCATCGAATGTCCCATCAACACTGAAAACTGGGCCACGATACCATTTAGTTCGGAGTCTGTTTGGAAGTTCTCCGCCAGAACGCCTTGTGCCACAAAATTCAAGTCCAGCGCGAAATCCAGATGGTTGGGGAAAAGACT
>CAXYWN010000176.1:0-4487 GCA_964292625.1 uncultured bacterium | reverse complement strand
GATGGTGGCACCGGAGGTCGATTGACTGAAGGCTTCGGAGATATCGCGCTGACGCTGCATACCTTTGAGGCTGCTGGCAAATTCCTTGTGCTGTTCGAAAGCCAGACGCAGAGCCTCGATCGCGATGGCCTGTTCCAAAACGAGTTCCTCCAATAACGAGGGAATCGTGGTGGGACGAATCATCTTGTTCTTGATCATATTGCGCAAATAACTCTCTTCGATATCCAGGGGCACCCAGCGCATTATGTTGTCCAATCCGGCGGAGGCCAGCACGTTGGAAATGCTGTAACTCAGGCCCAGATTGGCGCTCACGGTGCGGTTGAAAACATACTCTTCGGTGAAGACAGAAAAGACGTCGGTGGTCGCTCCGCCGATATCCACGCCCACAACCTCGATGTTTTCCTCTTTGGCGATGGTGAGCATAATGTTGCCGACCGCAGCGGGGGTGGGCATAATCGAGACGCTCTGATGATCCGGACCCTGGCACCATTCCATAAGCTTGTTGTAGCCTGGAGCCTGCTTCATCACGTGTTCCATAAAGAGGTCGTGGATTTTGTCGCGGGCAGGGCCGAGGTTTTCGGTTTCCAGTTTGGGACGGAGGTTGTCGGTGATGATGAGGTCAACCTTTTCGCCCAGGGATTCCTGGACATATTGGCGGGCTTCTGTGTTGCCGGCGTAAATCACGGGCAGTTTGTAGCCAGAACCGAGGCGGGGCTTGGGATCCGCTCCGCTCACGAGTTCCGCCATTTCCACCACGTGCTTGATCGTGCCGCCATCCTCGCCGCCAGCCATCAAAATCATATCCGGCCGCAGTTCGCGGATGCGTTCAATCTTTTCGTGGTTCATACGCTTGTCGTTGCTGGCAATCAGGTCCATCACGATGGCCCCGGCACCCAAAGCGGCACGTTCAGCGCTTTCTCCCGTCATCGCGGCAACCACGCCGGTCACCATCATCTGCAAACCGCCTCCGGCAGAGGAGGTCGAAACATAGGCGTCCACGCCGATGTCGCCCTGGCGCGGGATCACAAATTTCCCGTTTTCCATAAAGCGGATGTTGGGGTTGTTATACTTGAGCCGGGCGAGTTCTTCCAGCTCCTGGGTGGCGTTGATCACACCCTTGGTAACGTCGTTGAGCGGGGCTTCCACCGTGGTGGGCGCCTCGCCACGGATGGTTTGGCGATATTCGCCGTCCACCCATTCGATCAAAATTGCCTTGGTGGTCGTGCTACCACAGTCCGTGGCAACGATCCGGGTCAGGCCTTTTTCGTCGTATTGCATTATACCTCCGCTTATTCAGCTGATTTATCTTCTTTTTTAAAAATCTTTCTAATTAATGCCCGGCGTTGGTTTTTGCGCCGCAGACGCCGGAGTTTGGCCTCCGCCCGGTGTTCGCGGTTGAGCTCTTCATCGAGTTCGTCGATGCGCTTGATCAGGTGCTTCAGGTGTTCTTCTTCCTGGATCATCAGGGCAAAATTCTGGTATTTCTGCGAGTCGAAAATCATCTCCGCGAAAGGCAGGATGAAATACATCGCCTGGCTGGCGATACCGTGCAGGGGATGCAGCGATTCCAGGAGCAGGATGCCGGCCGAGCCCATCTGCTTTTCAACGATGAAGCGGGCCACCTTTTCGATCATCTGATTGGCGTCTTCAGGGCTGATCGAGGCCTTGATTTCCTGGTATTCTTTCTTCTTCATATACCCCTCGTGGCCGTGAGAACAGCCACCCTGGCAGCGCCGCCTGCCTTGAGCACGCGGGAGACCTCGTTGGCGGTGGTGCCGGTGGTGAAAACGTCGTCCACCACGATGATGCGTTTGCCGGAGACCTCTGCCTTGCGGCGCAGGGAAAAAGCTCCGGAGAGGTTATCCAGCCTGGCCTGGCGGCTCAGATTGGTTTGGCTGCGGGTGTTGATATGGCGGACGACCGGAGCTTCGAAAGGAAGGTCCAGTTCCTCTGCCAGCCGGCGTCCCAGCAGTTCGGACTGGTTGTAGCCCCGTTCGCGCTGACGCGCCCAGTGCAGAGGCACCGCCGTCACGCAATCGAAATTGTTACGAAAGCGCTTGGCGGCAGGGATGGAGAGTAGGGCCTGGCTGAAAAAGGCGGCCGGGGAACTGATGGAACTGTATTTGAGCTGATGCACCAGTTCCTGCGTCGGGAATTGAAAGACATAGGCTGCGCGGGCGTAATCAAAGACAAAATCCAGGTGGGAACAGGCTTCGCAGCGGTAGTTTTCCAGAGGGGCGCCGCACTTTTTGCAGTAATTTCCTGAGATTGGGAGCAGCCGTTCGCGGCACTCAAGACAGAGCACCTCAGCGGCTGATTCCAGCGGCTCGTTGCAGGCCAGGCAGACCGGCGGGAAAAAGAGTCTATCCACGCTGCCTAAAATGGCTTTCCAACGCATCGAAAATCCTTTTACCATCCTGGTTTGTAACCGTGTCCGAGGCAGAACGCTCAGGATGCGGCATCAATCCCAGCACGCGGCCGGAAGCGTCGCAGATACCGGCAATGTTGTCCCTGGAACCGTTGGGATTGGCTTCCGGGCTGATATTTCCGGCGGAATCGCAATAGCGGAACACGATCCGCTTGGCGTCCCGCAGTTCTTTCAAAACATTATCGTCACAGAAATAGTTGCCTTCTTTGTGGGCGATGGGGAGATCCAGCACCGTGCCGGTCGGAATGCCCGTCGTATATGGCGTAGTGGTGTTTTCCACCCGGACAGTCTGATGCCGGCAGATGAAATCCAGACCGCTGTTCATCAGCAGCGTGCCCGGCAATAAGCCGCATTCCGTGAGGATTTGAAAGCCGTTGCAGATACCCAGGATCAAGCCGCCTTTTTGGGCGAAAGCCAGCACTTCGCTCACGATGGGAGAGAATCTGGCCAGAGCGCCGCAGCGGAGGTAATCACCGTAGGAAAATCCACCTGGAAGCACCACCAGATCGGGGTTTTGCAGGTCCCGGTCTTTGTGCCAGATCAGGCGTCCGTCATGACCTCTGGAGACAAAAACCTCCAGCGCGTCGTGATCGCAGTTCGAACCGGGGAAGGTGATTACGCTTACTTTCAAGCTTTCACACCCTCCGTTTCTTCCAGGGTGAAATCGTAAAGTTCGGTGTTGGGATTGGCCAGCAGGTTCTGGCAGATCTCTTCGGTTTCCCGCTTTGCCTGATCCATATCTGCTGTGTCAAAACTGAGCTCGATGTATTTGCTGACGCGGGTTTCAGCCACGGAGGAGTAACCCAACTGATGCAGGGAATTGGTAACCGCCTTACCCTGCGGGTCCAGCACGTTGTGTTTGAGACAGACGTATATCTTGGCCAGAATCATTGTGTTAACCTTCTGTTTTTTATGAATTTATCATATTTTGGCAAGTGTGTTTTTCGTCAATACTTTTTTTCCCGGGCTCAGTCTTCCTGGCATCAAAAGAAACCTGCCATCAGCTTGGCTCGCTTATTTTTGCAAAGCCGGAGCTCCCGCGCCGGATGCTTAATTCAGTTTAACCTGGCCGGAGCTTCTTTGCCCTGAATCACGGCGATTGCGTTCTCCGCGGCCATAAGGGACATCTTGGTGTGAGTCTCGATCGAGGCGGAACCGATATGGGGCAGCAAAACGACGTTCGGAAGTTCCATAAGTGCAGCCGGAATCTCAGGTTCGCGCTCATAGACATCCAGTCCGGCGGCGCAGATTTGTTTTTTTCGCAAGGCCTCGATTAACGCCGCTTCGTCCACAATCGAGCCCCGGGCGGTGTTGATCAGGATGGTTTTTGGCTTCATCAGCGCGAATTGCTCGGCTCCGATCAGGTGTTTGGTGGCGGGAGTCAGAGGCGCGTGGATGCTGATGAAATCGGATTTGGCGCAAAGCTGTTTGAGCTCGACACGCTCGTATTTGGCAGAGATGGAGTCGGCCGGGGGACCAAACCAGAGGACGCGCATCCCAAAACCTTCAGCCCGACGGGCGACGGCGCTGCCGATCCGCCCCATGCCGATAATCCCGAGAGTCTTGCCATAAACGTCCACACCCATCAGCAACATTGGGCCCCAGGCATCAAAGCGGCCTTCCCGGACGTAGCTGTCGCCATCCACGATTCTGCGAGCGGTGCTCATCAGCAAAGCCCAGGCCAGATCGGCGGTGGTTTCCGTGAGCACGCCGGGGGTGTTGCAGACGGCGATTCCCTTTTGGGTGGCGTAAGCGACATCAATGTTGTTATAGCCGACGGCGAGATTGGACACGCATTTCAGTTGTGGAGCGGCGTCCATTAGTTCGCGATCGATGCTTTCGGTCAGCAGGCAGAGCAGGGCGTCCTGATCTTTAACGGCTTCCAGCAGTTGCTGTCTTGTAATGGCCGCATCGGAAGCGTGGACGGTAACGCAGAAAACTTCTCCCAGCCGGTCCAAAGCGGACTGGGGGATATTGCGGGTGACGAATATTTTGGGTTTGCTCATGGCGACTCCTTGTTATTATCGTTTGAGGACGACCATTTCCGCGGCCTGGCTGT
>CAXYWN010000175.1:0-4514 GCA_964292625.1 uncultured bacterium | reverse complement strand
TTCGCCAGGATGGATGAGATTGGTGGCGCCAACGGGGACTTCGCTGAGGCGGGTGTCCACGGTTCCGCTTTCCGTGCGCAGATGGGCTTTATCCGGTTTGAGGGAGAGCGAGCCGCGGATGGAGCGCCGGGAATGTTCCACGGCGCGGGCTTCCAGCCACTGGCCAAATTCATAGAGCACCATCACCGCAGCAGCTTCCACATATTCGCCCAGATACACCGCACCAATTGTGGCGATGGACATCAGCAACTGTTCGGAAAAAAGCTGCCGGGAAAACAGCGATCTCGCCGCTCCGAACAGCACCCGGTATCCGGCCAGCAGCCAGGCCGCGATCCCCAGCCAGGGAGCAAGCGCGGGAGGAACAAACAGCGAAGCAATCATCAGCATGACTGCCATGCCCAGCCTGATCCAGAGGAAGACGTTCTTTTTGGCGGCAATTTGTTGACCGCTTTGGGTAAATAAGACCCCTGGCTCGATGCTGGCGGCGATGGAATTCAGCTTATGCAGGGGCGGATCGATGGCGGAATGATATTGCACAATCAGTTTGCGGTTGATGAAATCCAGATTGGCGCTGTGCACCTCAGGCAGGGCTTTGATCCCGGCTTCGATTTTGTTGGCGCAGTCGGCGCAAGCGAGGTTTTGGATGTCGTATTCGTGGATGCTCACAGGCCTTGTCCTTCGTTGACATGCCCCAGCGCTATGGCGAAGACCTCTTCCACATGAGCGTCGTCCAGGGAATAATAGATGGTGGTGCCCTCCCGGCGAAATTTGACCAGCCGGTGCAGACGCAGGGTCTTCAACTGGTGCGAAACAGCAGATTGCTGCATGCCTACAAGAGAGGTCAGATCAGCCACGCAGAATTCGCTTTGGGAAAGGTAATAGAGAATGCGCAGACGGGTGCTGTCGGCAAAAACTCCGAAAAAGTCGCTCAGATAACCGATCGTCTGGCGATCCGGCAAATCCGCTTTAATCTGGGCCATCTCAGCATCTGAAATGCCCTTGCATAAACATTTGGTATCCATGTAAGCCTCTCATATATGAATATATGTTCATATATTGTGAGGTGGCCTTGGATGTCAAGCTTTTTCTGCGCTGAGGGGCAAGAGTAAAAGCTCGTTATCGCTTTATATCTGATTGAAAAGCTTAGGGACTTTCAGCTACATCCTCTTCGTTCATGGCACCCAGGCGCCTGTTGAGGTCTCCATAATTATATCCCAGCGTGCTTGCGTCCATCAGGGAATCAAGCATGGTTTCCACTTGCGGCATCAGATTATAGGTGTGGGCGTAATAAAGCGCCAGTTCAGCATAATCGATCTCGTTGGGGTATGCCACCAGTAACTTGCTCATGTAGCGGGGGAAATAACGCGGAAAATCGCGGGCCATGGTGATCAGCACATAGCTGTTATAGATGCGCACGTTATCCGAGTGCGACATGATGGTGGTGTCGATGAAGTTATCCAGCTTGTCCAGCTGTCCGGTCGCCGCATAGTGGTTCACCCAAAATTCCGAGAGCCGCAGGTCGCTGTCGATAAATTTCCTGGCCTGTTTGGCATAGGCGAGCGCTTTTTCGGGGTTTCCAGCTTTGGAAAACTGCAGCGCGGCGCGGGAATAGCCGGAACCGTAGTTCATCGCCAGGCGGTCCATGTTGTCATCTTTGTAAACCCTGTCATCGAAGATGGAGCGGTATTTGTAAACTTTGTCGATATTGGTGAGCAGGCGCTCGAGATCAACGCCTTCTTCGCCGATATCGCTTTTAACCGAAGTGATGCGGGAGACCATGCCCTCATTGCGCAGATAGCTGTCAAAACCAATATTGGATTCGCAGGTGACGGCAATGTAGATGGGACGCTTGCCGAAGTTGTCCTTCACGATCTGGAGCACGGAAAAATCTGATCCGCGCCGGGGATAGAAGGCGCTTGTCTGCTCATTTTCCTTGAGGTTTTGCAGGTAATTGATGGTGAATTGGTCAGTTCCCGCAGGGTCTCCGGCAGAGTAGGTGATGGAATCGTTCCAGAGGTATCTTTGAAATCCTCCCGTTCTATCGTCCAGGGAGTTGATCTCTTCTTCGGTCCAGTTAATGACCACGCCTTCGATTTCGCGCAGTTGGCGAATGTACCAAGAGGTGTTCAGCAACGAGAGATTGGCGATGGTGACGTCCTTGCGGATTCCTTTGAGCTGTTTATTCTTGTACTCCATGGCATGGGCGATGGCGGCCTGGGATTCTGAGCTGGGGAAAATGTCCCGGCTCTCGTGGTGATGCTCAGTGGCATAGGGATCATGCAGAGCCTGCGCATACCAAAGAGGATAGGTGTCGTTATCGCCGTTGGTGAAGATGATGGCGTTGTCTTCCACGGAATTGAGAAAGTTCACCCCGTAATCCAGGGCGATGAATTCTCGGGAACGGTCGTGTTCCTTGTATTGGACGGCCATGTTCAGCAGCGGCATAAGCAGCAAAAGCGCCGCCAGGGCAACCCTAACTGAATTTTGTTTGAAGAGGCTGATCAGAGCCAGCGCTCCGATGCCCATCCAGATCGCCCACATGTTGTAGGCCACCACAAAGAAGTAGTCACGGTCGCGCACCTCTTCGTCGGAAAGGTTCATCACAAATACCATCAGCAGAGTAACGCAAAGCATGATGGCCAGCAGGTAAAAGAAGCTGTGTTTGCTTTTTCGGTAATGGAAAACCGCGCCGTACAGGCCCAGGAACATCACGAACAGGCCGCCGAAGATGTTTACCACTAATTCGGGGATCTTGGTGGTGCGCACCACGGTGTCGGGCTTGAACCATTGCCAACTGAAATAGCGGAAGAAATGGAAGCCCATCTGGTGTTGGAAGAATTTACCGCGGCGATCGAACATCGAAGTCTGCTCGGGCTTGTATTGGCGACGCTGGAAATAATCGTCGAAACGTTGCGCGGTGCTGGGATCGGCGAGGTTGATGAAAGGTTTGTCCGCTGCCCGGATGGGAATATAAACGTGGGAGGAAATGCCCACCACAACAAGGGCGGCGCCCAGAAACCAGAGGCGGCGGTCAAAGACATTGCGCAGCTCCACTATCATCAGGATGAGGATGCAGAGCATCAGGCCAATCTGGTCGAAGGCGTCGATGCCCACACTTTTGCCGATGGCGCCAAAGGCAAGGTAGCTGACGATTAGAGCCCCGCCGTAGCCAAAGAATTTGGGCCAGAAAGTTCTATTTCGGGATCCCTGCATCAGCAGAGGATAGACCACGATCAAGAGGATCGCAGGGGCGATCTGCAGGGCCGTCTGGTGCACGCAGAAGCCCGTGAAGAAGAGATAGACGATCAGCAGCAGGATGTTCTGACGGTCAAAATCACGCGAATGCTGCACCCAATAGAGCGTGAGCCAGATGATGATATTCACAAAGAAGACCAGCCCTGAATAGACCTCGGCCTCAACGGCGTTCATCCAGAAGGTGAAGGAAAAGGCGGTCAGCAGCGCGGCCATAATGCCGGTGAACATTGCTTCCCAATCTTTGATCTTGAACATGCTGGTGAGCTGCACCGTGATCAGATAGGTGAACATCACGGCAAAGGCGCTCGAGAGTCCTGAGAGGAAAGCAGCTATCCAGGCGTGGGAAAAGATCCCGCCAAAGAGAGATACCAAGGCCCGGCCAAAGAGGATGTAGAAAGGGTTTCCCGGAGGATGAGGCACGCCCAGGATGCTGACGCAGGTGGCATATTCGCCCGAATCCCAGAAGGAGGTCGTTCTGGCTTGGGTGAGCAGATAGACCAGCAGGACCACCGCGAAAACAGCCCAAGCGACGATGATATTGGTCTTTGGGTTCACCAGGGGCTGGGGGCGGAACTGCGAGTCGTCCAGAACTATGGCTTTTTCGGGTACCTGGTAATCAGGTTTTTGACTTGAGGACGAGCTGCTTTTCTGGATCTGTCGTTTGATGTGTTTGACATCAACTTTGCTTTTATTCATGGCTAATACTCCGTTGGAATCAATCTTTGAGGCCGGCTTTGGCGTAGCTGGCGATGATTTGTTTCTGCGCGATGAAGAAGATGATTAGAATGGGCAGGATACTGAAGGAGGAGGCTGCCATCAACAGCGTGGTTTGGGTGGAGGCCTCCTGATTGAAATAGCTCAATCCCACCTGCAAGACCCGCAGTTCGGGCCGGTCTGTCATCACCAATGGCCACATAAAGCTGTTCCAACTGCCGATCAGGGAAAATACAGCGGCAGTGGCGATCACCCCTTTGGAGAGAGGCAAGACAATCCGCCAGAGCATTCCGAAGATGCTGCAGCCGTCGATGGACGCCGCGTCGAAGAGCTCCTGAGGCAGGGATTTGAAGTGCTGCCGGAAGAGGAAGATGGTGAAGATATTCACAAACCAGGGGATGATCAGGGCGTTGTAGGTATCCAACCAGTTGAATTTATCCAGCATGATGTAGGAGGAGATGATGTAGATCGGCTCCGGCACCATCATCATGCTCAAAAAGAGGTAGAAGATGAGATCCTTGCCCTTGAATTCCATCCGGGCAAAG
>CAXYWN010000174.1:0-4615 GCA_964292625.1 uncultured bacterium | reverse complement strand
AGGCGTAAACTGCGCAAGAAGCGCAAACAATCAACCTGATGATGAGGCCTGCACTTCGGTGTGGGCCTTTGTTAATAGATTAGGGATGAACAGGATGAAGGGGATTGTTGGGATTTGGGAAAAGAGAGAACACGGATGACAGGATCGACAGGATTTACAGGATTAAAAGAGAAAGATTCTCTCACACAGATTTCACAGATAGCACAGATACGATGGCCGAGAGGGGGTGTTTACAGAATGGCGGGTTTGGGGCTCGGAAGCTTTTTCATTGACAACATCGGCTGGGGTGAAAACCTGTGGCGAAAAGATAAATGCCTGTGGTGGTATGATGAAACAGCTAAGCCTTATCCTTCTGATTCTGACGGTGGGAGCCTTGAGCGCCGCACCGCGCGGTTTAACCAGCCGGGAGATAATCATCGAAGACGCGGTGACGGTGATCCAGCCGGAAGCCGTGCTGAATCTTCCCCCTCCGGCGCCTGCTTTTCCCGCTCCGGCGACACAGGATACCTGGGTGCCAATGCTGGAAATGCCGCTGAATTTTGTCTTGCCGGCCCAAGAGCAATTCGGAATGTACTTCGACAACAAAGAACAATTTGCCAATCCCTGGTTTAGCGGGGGAGAGCCGATCGTGGAGAGTTATTACCGGCAGGCGGTGGCCAAAGCGCCCTCCTGGATCCAGGCGGAACTGCACAAAACCTTGCTCCAGCTTGATTATTCCCCTCAGCAGGGTTTTTCCTTTCTAATCATCAACGCGCCCGATCCTATCGTCGATGAGATCGCCTTTTGCGTGGCGACGGCTTCTCCGGAATACCTGAATTCGGCTTTTGCTATGCCAGAACTGTTCACCGAAAACGCCCAAAGAATCTACGCGATTGCAAATGAGCTGCCCTATGTGGAAATTGTGGACGTTGGTTCGGCGGCTGGCGGGGGAGACTACTATTCCACCACTCGCTACTGGAAAAAGGATGCCTCTGGGCAGTTGACGCAGGTCACGGTCCCGCGCGAAATCTATTACTGGTATCTGGTGCAGCCCAAGATCACGGACGAGATTGCGGCATATATCGATCCCAACATCGTGGAAAACAACTCCACCCACGCCAACAACATCGCGGCGCCTTGGGACGGGGGAAAGTTCTGGCGTTCATATCTTTACGATTTTGACGATGAGGTCCACCCGGTGCTTTGCGACACCCTGACGAATTGCCAAAGTGTGTTCAACCGCGACGGCAGCCCCGGCGACGCGATCCGCGCCATCACCTGGTGGATCAACCAGAATATGACTTTCACCTCCAACAACGAGCGGCCGCATCAGCCTGTGCGCATCTTTGCCAAACGGATTGGACGCTGCGGCGAATACGCGGATTTCAGCTCCGCCGTGGCCAGGACCGCCCTCATTCCCTGCACCAATATCAGTTCCGTTTCCACAGACCACACCTGGAACGAATTCTGGGAGGACGGTTGGGTTTCCTGGGAACCGGTGAACGGCTATTTGAACAACCCTCTGGTCTATGAAAACGGGTGGGGCAAGGTGTTCGGAAGCGTGTTTGAAGAGCGCTGCGACGGCCTCTTTACGCCTGTTACGGAACGCTATTCGGAAGGCAGCGCCACCATCAACATCCAGGTGTTGGACCAGCATTCGCAGCCGGTGGACGCCGCGCGAGTGGTGCTGGCCATCTTTGAAACCTCGCCACGCTTTGATTGCGAGGCATACACGGATAACAACGGTATGGTGAGTTTCAGCGTGGGCGAAAACCGGGATTACCGGGCGCGGGCGCTCACGTCTTTCGGGCTCTATCCCCCCAATCCCGGAACCTACGCGCAATTGGTCGCCAATTCCGTGAACGGTGAGACTTATGATTACCAGTTTCAGATTGATGTTCCGCTGCCTCTGCCCACCATCGAGGAACTGGATTTGCCGTCCGATCCGGTGCAGGATTACCGCTTCACGGTCAGCTTCCAAAGCCCGGGCTACTATGTGACCGGACGCACGCTCTGGGACGATATCGACGTGCTGGGCTCGCCCGCCAGTTATTACCGAAAGGTGGACGCCGCCGCCGATGTTTCGTTTTTGGTTGTGGATGCGGATAACGCCCTCTTCCTGGACCTCGACAACTTTTGCAGCGCCTATGCTTACAGCGGCCCGGTAAACGCCGCCAACGCTGTTTTTGACATCCCTGTGGGGCAGAACTGGTTTGCCCTCTTGGATAATTCGCACCGGCACGGCAACGCGGTTTTGCTTTCCGGCTCGCTGGGCTGTTACAATTGGGGCTCTGCGGTCAACGATCCCCAGGCCTCGCCGGGTTTATTCAAGGTCTCAGCAGCGGCGCCCAATCCCTTTACAGACACTGCCAAGATCAGCCTGGAACTTAAAGAGCCTGCCGAACTGAGCGTTGGAATCTACAATGCGCGCGGGCAAAAGGTTCGTTCTTGGGGTCTGCAAAGATTCGGGGCGGGCTCCCACTCGCTGAAATGGAACGGCGAGGACGACCGCGGACAGGCACAGCCCAACGGGGTTTATTTCCTCAAGGTGACGAGCGGCGCTTTTTCCTCCGGGAGCAAACTGTTGCTGCTGAAGTAAGCGCTGCAAGCCAGTCCCCATCCTGCCTCTGGGATCCAGTTTAGGAAGGGCTTTCTGTGCTTTATTCGGCCTCTGGGTCACATTTCATTTGACAAAGAGCGCCAGCCTGAAAACTGGTTTTACTACGCTTGGCGGAAAATCGAGTTCCGCGGAGCCTAAACGACCAATGTTACTAAGGAGTTGTGATGAAGCAGGACTTCAGCAAACTGGACGCGCTATTGTCAAGTTACGAGAAAAATAAGGGATCTTTAATTACGCTATTACAAGCGGCACAACAGATTGAGGGATACCTTTCCCGGCCAGTTCTCAAACGCATCTCCGAAAAAATGAAGGTGCCTGCCGCCGAGATATTCGGCGTGGTGACCTTCTATTCGATGTTTCGCCTGGAACCCAAGGGTAAACACTTTATGAAGATGTGTGATGGCACAGCCTGCCACGTGAGAGGCTCCACCAAGGTGATCGACGCGATTCGCGAGCGTTTGAACCTGACTCCGGAGCAGATTACCACGGACGATATGATGTACACCTTTGAAACGGTATCCTGCCTGGGCGCTTGCGGCCTGGCTCCGGTGCTGGTGGTGGACGATATTATCTATGGCGAGATCAGCCCCCAGCAGGCGATGGATATTTTGGACAAAATTGACGCGGCGGAGATGGCAAATGATTAACCTGGAACAGATTCGGGACCAATACCAGTCCGCGCTTGCCCTCTGCAAAAAGAGAATTGTGGTTTGCGCCGGCACCGGTTGCGTCGCCAACGGCTCGATGGAGGTTTTTGAAGCTCTGAAAGACTCCATTACCCTCAGCGGTCTGGAAGTTACGGTCTCGCTGAAAAGCGACAATGCCGACGAACACAAGCATCACGATGTCTATATGGTGGGCAGCGGCTGTCAGGGTTTTTGCCAGGTGGGCCCGCTGGTGACCATCGAACCCAACGGGATTATGTATGGCCACGTGAAGCCCGCGGACGCCAAGGAGATAATCGCCAGTTCCGTAGTGAAAGATGAGGTGATCGAACGCCTGCTGTATCACGATCCCCAGAAAGGCACTGCCTACAAGGGAGTGAGCGAAATCCCCTTCTATACCAGGCAGCATCGCACCGGCTTGAAGGATTGCGGCAAGATCGACCCCCACAACATCAGTGAATACATCGCTCACGGCGGCTATTTTGCGGCCCGTGACGCCTATACCAAACACAGCCCTGAAGATATCTGCAAACTCTATCAGGAGAGCGGATTACGCGGCCGGGGCGGAGGTGGATTCCCCACCGGACTCAAATGGGATTTTGCCCGCAGGGAAGTCAGCGCCAAGAAATATGTGGTCTGCAACGGCGATGAGGGCGACCCCGGTGCCTTTATGGACCGCTCCATCCTGGAAGGAAACCCTCACAGCGTGATCGAAGGAATGCTGATCGCCGCTCGCGCCATCGGTGCCGACGAAGCCTATGTGTATGTGCGGATGGAATATCCGCTGGCTTGCAAGCGCATCCGTAAAGCCATTCAAACCGCCGGGGAATATGGCCTTTTGGGCGACAACATCTTTGACAGCGGCCTGAGCCTGCGCATCCACGTAATGGAAGGAGCCGGCGCCTTTGTCTGTGGAGAAGAAACCGCACTGCTCGCTTCCATCGAAGGCAAACGCGGTATGCCCAATCTCAAGCCGCCTTTCCCTGCCATTAAAGGCCTCTTTGGCAAACCCACCGTGATCAACAATGTGGAAACCCTGGCCCTGGTGCCGGTGGTGATGCAGCAAGGCCCCGAAAACTACCGCAAGATCGGCACAGCCAAGTCTCCAGGCACCAAAACCTTTGCCCTCACGGGGCACGTTGCCAATACCGGACTCATCGAAGTCCCTTTTGGCACCACCATCCGGGAGATCGTATTTGAGATTGGCGGCGGCGTCTTGGATAAAAACGGCAAGATCGATAACGATGCCTTCAAAGTGGTGCAAATTGGCGGACCCAGCGGCGGCTGCCTCACCCGCGAACACCTGGATCTGCCTCTGGATTTCGATTCCCTGGGCTCGGTTGGCGCGATG
>CAXYWN010000173.1:0-4638 GCA_964292625.1 uncultured bacterium | reverse complement strand
TGAAGCTGTACCAGCTTTCTTCGCGTTGATACTCGAATTGGAGCTCAAATTTATCCACGGATTCTTTGCGTTGAAGCTTGTCCAAATATCCGATCTTCTGGGTGTTGTAGTGCATCAGGCGGTGCTGTTCCAAAGCCGGGGCGAGGGCTTCGCGGGCCAGGGCATGTTCGATCCTGAATTCGTTTGGTGTACTGGGGTTGGAGCTGGGGTGGAGGCATTTATTGGCGATGTAATTGCGAAGCTCGGTTTCGCTCAGTTCATCCGGCAGCCAGCGTTTCACCTTCTCCAGGCCGGCTTCCTTGAGCACATTCCAGGCGCTGTAACTCATTCCCAGATTGGCGCTCACGGTGCGCTGGAAATGGTGGTTGATATAGCTGAATACGTCGGTGGTGGCGCCGCCGATATCAAAGGCAAAGATATTACGGTCCTGATCATCGGCAATCTGCGCCAGAGCTTTCTGCACACCCAGGGGCGTGGGAATGATCGGCGCCGCCACCGCGGGCTTCACCTCGGCATATCCGGGCGCCTGTTCCATCACGTTTTCCATAAAAAGCTTCTGAATCATATCCTGGGTGGGCTGCAGATTTTCCACCTCCAGACTGGGCCGCAGATTGGGCAGAATATGCAGATCGAATGCATCTGAGATCAGCTTCTTCACGATCGGCGCCGCGTCTTCGTTGCCCGCGTAGAGGGTGGGAATCCGGGAACGGAGGTCAAATTTGGGGGCGGGATTGGCGATGCGCAAAATCTCCGCCATCCTCAGCACTCCGGAAATCGCGCCGCCATCGGTGCCGCCGCAGAGGAGGATCATATCGGGATGGAGGTTGCGCATGGCGAGCATTTGCTGGGCAGCCTGACGTTTGTCGTCCAGGGCAAAGGTATCCAGGATCACGCCGCCGGCGCCATAGGCACAGCGTTTGCCGCTGCTGGCGGAATCGTAAAGCGTGAGGCCGATCACCAGGATCTGCAGTCCGCCGCCGGCGCTACTGGTGCTGAAATAGGCCGTATTCTCTGCCCAAAGCAGCTCGTTATCCGCTTTGGAGCCCTCTAAGAGGGGGATGCCGCAGCGTTCCTGCAAGGTTTTAACTGATGCCTGTATTCCATAGCGTACATCGCTTTGGGGCGCTTCCACAGTGGTTTTAGCGTGCGCTATCCCCAATAGAAGCGGAATCTGGGGCCGATTATCCAAAAGCAGCGCCTTGGTGGTGGTGCTGCCGATATCTGTGATGACGATATAATCTTTTTCTGGGCGCATATTTGGCTCCTTTGCGAAGAACATTTAATACCGAAACGTCAGCGCCGCAATCCTGTCAAGAAAAGCTTGAAGAGTTCGGAGGTATCAAGCTTCCGGAAGGCTGGCATTTGTTGCCTCCTTTGTTTGTGTTTGTCAGCGAATTACAAGAGTTTCACGCAGATCACGCAGAAAAAAACGCAGATGACGCAGATGGGGTGGGTCCACGAATTACAGGAATTTCACGAATTTTTTCAGTCAGGTGTCTTTGTTTTTTATAGCCGCTTCATCTCACGTCTGCTTCACCCACAGTTGCCATTGGCGCTTGGCGAAGTCAACGGGAAGTGAATTGGCAATGTGTGGGATGAAGCACAGGGAGCCTCCATATATAGTGGGTAACAAAATGGGGGATTTGTCCACGTATTTCACTAATTTACACGAATTTTGGGGGAAAATAATAGAATAGGGATGAACAGGATGAAAGGGATTGATGGGATTTGAAGAAGAATGGGGAAAAGATGGAACACGGATGACAGGATTACCAGGATTTAAAAGGATGAAAAGAGGATGGAGAATTGAGAGTGGAGAAATGGGAAGCCCGGAGGGCGACAGACTGATAGCGAGGGTGCGAAGCGTAGCGGCACCCCTCGTTAGATGTTTATCTCACAACTCTAAGAGGACCCACCCCTCCCCGGAAAAACCGCCAGGTATTTCCGGGGAAGGGTGGGTAAATACTACGTATATCCGCAATGTTTTACTTATGAGGAGCTGCTGCATCGGTCTGTCGCCCACGGGGGGCTCTCATTATAGTCTGGCTTGTGTTACGAGGGGCTCACGCGCCCTCGCTATCAGTCTGTCGCCCTCCGGGCTTTAACGGAATGGAATCGAGAATGGAGGTTGGATTCCGGAGCCCCTGCCCCGGGATGAGGCAG
This sequence comes from uncultured bacterium, assembly GCA_964292625.1. Lineage (GTDB taxonomy): Bacteria > Cloacimonadota > Cloacimonadia > Cloacimonadales > Cloacimonadaceae > Syntrophosphaera. The sequence goes on along the minus strand of CAXYWN010000173.1, from coordinate 2,475 downwards.
AGCATTCGAGTATAATTCACAAATCCAAAAGTTGGTAGCATGTTGGTAGCAGGGCCTCAAACCCTGTGGCAGTGTGGGTTCTGGGAGTATAATTCACAAACACCCCCCTTCTACTATAGAAAGAAAATCCCGTCATGTAAAGAAGAAAAGTGGCATAAGGGGGAGGTGCTGAGAAAGGTTAAACTATAGATATATATAGAGATAGATAAATATAATATAATATAGTAATATATTTCTTATATACTACTTATATATCTTACAAGCATTGGTGGCATTAGAGTCAGGTAGTGTAGCATTCTGATGCTACAAACTGGCAGGATCGGAATCCTACCCCACGGGGAACTAAGCATGGCATCTGAAGGCTCAAAATCTGTTTATAGTAGAAGGGGGGTGTTTGTGAATTATACTCCCAGACGACAGGCCACCACAAGGTTTGAGGGCATGCTACCAACATGCTACCAACTTTTGGATTTGTGAATTTTACTCCAAAAAGGGAAGAATGCCCCTTACTTTTCTTCTAATTAATCAACTATTTCCGTGATTCCAGGCTGGTTTCACCAGCGTAGTGTAAGGAGCAGATGCCTGCCGCTTGAGTATCTGAGCAATTCTCCATCTCCCTGATTATCTCAATCGTCTTCACGCTCACGTTGCAGGCCCGCGTGAGGCCGATCACCTTGTCCTTGTATTCGGCGAAGCGGTTGCTGTTGAAAAGACTGGCGATGGTGGGGGCTTTGGGTGTCTTTTCCTTGTATTGGTCCAAATCCATTTCAGCGTTAAGGCGATAGTTATTATCTGCAACGCTCTCCACTTTATATTTGACATAGGTTCACACTTCACTTATATTATCAAAATAACATTGAATATCCAAATGGAATAGGAGTTACAAAATGAAAAATATAAATGCGTTTTTGCTTAGTGTGATACTGCTGTCCGCTTTGAGCGGCGCGGCGGCGCAAGCCCCTGACTGGCTCTGGGCAAAGAGCGCGGGCGGGATTAATGATGATGAGGGAACCTCCATAGCCACGGATAACAGCGGAAATACCTATGTGACCGGCTCTTTTCAAGGCACTGCCACCTTCGGAACCATCAACCTGACCAGCAGCGGAGGCTTTGACATCTTCGCGGCCAAGCTGAATAGCGCAGGAAACTGGATCTGGGCGATAAAAGCCGGGGGAACCGATGACGACAGGGGTGCCGGCATAGCCGTGGACAGCGCTGGGAACGTCTATCTGACCGGCTATTATGGAGGCTATTCCGGGCAAAGCGCCACTTTCGGCACCATCACCCTCACCAACAGCGGATATCATGATATCTTTGTGGCGAAACTGAATAGCGGTGGCAACTGGCTTTGGGCCCAAAGAGCCGGGGGGTCAAATAATGAGCTGGCTTACAGCATAGCCGTTGATAGCGCCGCGAATGTCTATCTGAGTGGTGAATTTGGCGGCAGCGCCACTTTCGGCGCAAACTCCCTGACCAGCAGCGGAAATGCTGATATCTTCGTGGCCAAACTGAATAACTCCGGTGACTGGCTCTGGGCTCAAAGTGCCGGGGGATCAGATAATGACGCAGCTTACAGCATAGCAGTGGATAGCACCGCCAAGGTCTATTTGACCGGTGATTATAGAGGAACTGCCACTTTCGGCGCCACTGAACTGGTCAGCCTGGGAAATTGGGAAATATTTGTGGCCAAACTGGATGGATCCGGCAACTGGCTCTGGGCTCAAAGTGCCGGAGGAATAAGCACGGATCACGCCTTCAGTATAGCCGTGGATAGTGCCGCCAACGTCTATCTGACCGGTAATTTCTATCAGTCTGCCAGCTTTGGCACTATCACCCTCACCAGCAGCGGAGCTTATAACATCTTCGTGGCCAAACTGGGAAGTGCCGGTAACTGGCTCTGGGCAAAAAATGCCGGCGGGACAAGTTATGATTATGGCAGAGGAATCGCCCTGGATGGCGCCGGCAATATCTATATCACTGGCAATATCGCTCATAATGGCAGTGCCAGCTTTGGCGGCAGCACCATCATCAGCAGCGGAGGAGATGACATCTTCGTGGCTAAAATGGATACGGCCGGCAACTGGCTTTGGGCAAAAAGAGCCGGGGGCTCAGATAATGATATAGCTTACGGTATAGCCGTGGATAGCGCCGCCAATATCTATCTGACGGGCGGCTTTTCCAGCACTGCCGGCTTTGGAAGCGGCAGCCTCACCAGCAGTGGAGATGAGGAAATCTTCGTGGCGAAACTCGCTGCAAGCGTGGACGCAGATGACGACCTGAATCCGCCTGTCATTGCAAGCTCCCTGTCCGCCTCGCCAAATCCCTTCAAACAAGCAACCACCCTGAGTATATCTCTGGATAAAGCGGGCGGCTCGCAGCAAGATCTCAGTTTGGCGCTCTATGATCTCAAAGGACGCAGAGTACGGACTATGGCTTTGGGGCCCGCTCGCGGAAACGAGTTGAGCTTATCCTGGG
>CAXYWN010000172.1:0-4648 GCA_964292625.1 uncultured bacterium | reverse complement strand
ACAGGCGTTCTTCGAGATGATCATCCTCATCCTGCTGGAACTCGTGTTTAACCGCTTGGGTTTCAGGAATGTTGCAGGAGTGTTGCCGCGTGTCTGAGGCGTAAACTGCGCAAGAGGCGCAAACAATCAACCTGATGATGAGGCCTGCACTGCGGTGTGGGCCTTATTTTGCGTGAGGAAGGAATAGATTAGGGATGAACAGGATGAAGGGATTTAAAAGAATTGAGAATTGGGGAAAAGAAAGTCTCGCACAGATTTCACAGATTTCACAGATTTATGGGATATGGGTTTTGAGGAAAAGAGAGGGGCACACAGATTTCACAGGTTCGATATCGTAGGGGTTTTCGGCGGAAAACCCTAAATAAAAATACATTTGTCCGAGGTGCTCTGCTCCGCTCTGCGCCCACCCAATCTCCGGCGTGTCATTTCGGGCGGCGTTTGTACCCTCGGATGCCGATCCGCCTTTTAATATGCGGCGCTGCGGCGAACGCCGCCACAGGCAAATACTCCTTACGAACCGTCCGGTTTTGTGATCCGGGCGTACATATTCATTCCGCTGGCCGAGCCGAAATAGCCGAGGGCGTTGTGGATGCCGCCGTGGAGGTAACCCTCGTCCATATAGTTGTAGTTGAAATAATTGGCGTCCACAATCTGCAGGCGAACACGGTAACGTCCGTAAAAGACAAAGGCGGTGGCGTAGTTGGTGAGCACGATGTAGTTATCCGGAAAACCCGCCAGGGGCGCGGAACTGAAGCGATACATGATGCTGATGCGGCGGGGCGGCCGTCCGGCGTTGTAACCCGCGGCCATGTTTTCATCGGGATGCATCCCCTGCAAAAACTCGGAGGCGAATTCGAGGTCCGTGCTGAAATCTTCCAGGCAGTAGGTTTCGATCATCATGAACAGATTACCCGAGGTGGAGCCGGTATTGGCGATGGCGGGGAAATCGTCGTCGATGCTGGCATAGGGGATGACGGTATTGACGCCGGGATTCAGCGAATAGCCGATGCCAGGAGGATTGACGCCGTAGAGGTCGGGTTCGGCAGTGAGGCAGGGCGGGACGGTGGTCTCTGCCCAAATCAGCGAATCAGCGCCGGGGACCGTGACCTCGATGCGATAGCGGTGATCAGGCTGGATGATGTTTTCGGCCATGTCGATGTATTTGAATCTGAACTCATGCAAGGCCGGGGAGAGGGGAAATTCCAGCCCAGTGTCCAAATCGCGGACAGTGACCTCGGCGTCGTAAACGAAGATCTCAGCGGGATCGAAATCCTCTATCGCGGAGCTGCGGGTCACATAGACCGGATATTCAAAATGGATGGGTTTGCCTGCCATCAAGAGGCCGGCCACAGTGAAGACATCGCCTTCAAAACGAGGGCCGCTGGTGTTTTCACAAGAGCCGAGCAGCAAGCCCAACAAGGGAAGCAGGATAATCAGGCAGCGGGAAAGATGTTTTTTTACCATGTTACGTTCACCCCCACGAAAGGTAGGAAAGGAAATTGGGAGCCGTCCCTGGTTTCGACCAGCAGGGTCATATCATCCTGCGGGACGAGATTATAGGAGCGGAAACTCACGTTTTTGCGGCCGAATACGTTGATGATGTCCAGATAGGGTTCGATGCTGCCCCAACGCCTGTTCCACTGGAGCTTGGCGCTGAGGTCCAGCCTCATGTAATAGGGCATGCGGTAGCCATCCTTGTAGCCGTAGATAATCTGGAAATCTTCACCGTCAAAATAGATGCGCTCAGGCAGTTCGATGGGCTGGCCGGAACTGAAGGAATAATTCATTCCCAGCTTGAAATCTCCGCCCAGGAGCTGCCAGCCGGTGTTCTCGCTGATGTTGTAGTTTTCCACCAGGGAGACGCTGTGAGTGCGGTCGTAGCGGGGATAGAAGTAGCATGATTCTCCGGTGAGGGGGTCCTGATTGAGGCCGTCGATCTTGCGGCGGGTGCGGCTGAGAGTGTAGCCGATAAAGCCCTCCAGGCCCTTCCATTCGTTGCGGAGCAGAAATTCGGCTCCATAGGAGTGGCCGACTCCCACCCGCAGAGCATCGGAGAGGGTGCCGGTTTCGTTGTTCCAGTTGAAAAAGGCGTTGGAATCCAGCTGCAGGAGGTTTCTATAGTCTTTGTAATATATCTCGGTTTCCAGGGCGAGAAATTTGCCCAGGCGCCTCTGGTAGCCGAGGATGTAGTGCATTGAAAGGCTCGGCTTGAGAGTGCCGTCCAGAGGCAGCCAGACGTCGAAGGGGGTGTTCACATCCATCGAGAGCAGAGTGAGATACTGGTTGTAAATGCCGAAATTGGCATAGATGCTTTCACCGGCATCGAGGGTCCACTTGAAGGAGAGGCGGGGTTCCTCATTGAGGTAGGAGGCAGCGGGCACTTGGGCGGGGATGGTTTTGAGGGTCTGATACCAGGTTGCCCGAACACCCGGCTGCAAGGTCCAAATGGGGTTGATTACCCAAGTATCCTGGATGAAAACGGAGGAGGTCAAGGACGAGATTTCGGCGTCTGGAAGGCCCGCCTGATCTATTTGGTAGGAGGTTTCCATCTTGAGGCCGGTGTCGTTCCATTTGACCTCAAAGCCGGTTTCGACCTCGTGATTGTTATCAGGTTTCCAGTTGAGGATGCCTTTGGCGGTGAGGTCTTTGATGGCGTTAGCGGTGCTGAAAATCGTTTCAGCTTCGTCCGAAGTTTGGCTCATCCCACTGCTGAACTGGCTTCCGGCGACGGTGAAGGTGGAAAAAAGACGTGGGTTAAAGAGATGCATCCAGCGCGCGGAGAGGGCGCTGTTGCCCCAATCCACATCCAAAACACTGCCGAGATCGTAGGAGAGAGCGTCTCTGCCGAGGTAGCCGCTGAGGCTGATTTTGTTGGCTGAATCGATGTCCCAGTTGAGTTTGGCGTGGCCATCGTAAAAATAGTAGTCCGGCAGCTCATCATAGATGGTTTTGACGAGTTCCAGATAGGTGCGGCGGAAGGAAGCCATGTAAGAGCCGCCCGTGGAACCTATACGCCAGGGGCCTTCGAGCGTGGCGGAGGATGAAATGAGGCTGAGGCGTGCCACCCCCTGCATGTGCATCCTGTTGCCCTGGCGGTTGGTGACATCCAGCACGGAGGAGAGCCGCCCACCGAATTTGGCGGGATATCCGCCTTTGATGAGCTCCACGTTTTCCACCGCGTCGGTGTTGAAGGTGCTGAAGAGGCCTCCGAGGTGGCTGGGGTTGTAAACATCTGTATCGTCCAGGAGGATAAGGTTTTGGTCTGGCGAACCGCCCCGCACGTAAAGCCCGGAAAAGAAATCCGAAATCGGCATCACGCCAGGCAGGGTGAGCACGGCGCGGAAGACGTCCGCTTCCACCGTGGCGACCACTTTCTGAATGTCGTCCCTACCCCGGTTGATGGAACTGGTGCGGATCACAGGGCCATCGAGGCTGGCTTCGGCATCGGCCGTTACCACGATCTTATCGAGCTCCACCGATCCTTTTTTCAGCCGGGCGTTGACTGTGACCTCGTCTTTGAGGTTGCGGACCGTGAAGCTGATGCTTTCCCGCTGGAGGGAGACCAGGGAAAAATCCAGTTTGAAGGTACCGGTCTGGTTCAGGGTGATCACATAGTAGCCCTGTTTGTTGGTTTGAGCGCCGATTTTCTTGCCTACGACGGTCACATTGACGTAGTGCATCGGCTCGCCACTGTCCTCGCGGGTGACAAATCCGCTCACGGTGGCGCCGAACAAATTTCCGGCCACAAGCAAGAGCAGTATGGGGAACAGGTATTTTTGCATATAGTTTCCAAAGGTGATTTATTTTTATTCGATGCAGTATGATTTCAGGGGGTCAAATCTGTCAACTCCAATTTTGGTCCAGGGAAAACCCGGGCGGAAAAAAGGGAGCGGCCACGAGGGACGCTCCCAGTATCTTGCGGCTTTTCAGCCGGTGGTTTATGTATTATTTGGCAAGCAGCATCTTGCGGGTCACGGTATTGCCGTCGCTGGTGAGGCGATAGAAATACAGGCCGCTGGATACGCTGTTACCGCTGCTATCCATTCCATTCCAGACAACGCTGTGGTTGCCGGCTTCGCGAACACCGTCCACCAGGGAGCGAACCAACTGGCCTTTGGTGTTGTAAACCTTAAGGCTGGTAAGTCCGGCTTTGGGAACGCTATAGGCGATGGTGGTTTCCGGGTTGAAGGGGTTGGGATAGTTATTCACATCAAGGGTATAGACTGGCGTAATGTCGTCGTCGTTGGCAACGCCATATTCGACGATAGCGCGGAGCATGATTTCGCCATTGGTGACGGGTTCCCAAGCTGTGGTGATCTTCTTGTAGCTGTAACCATTGGAGGCAGTGTCCAGCCCGATGGCGGAGGCATTGGTGGTTTCCAGGATGGCCATATAGAATTGGCCATCGGCCACAACGATGTCTGCGGGCAGGGCGATCCAGTTCCAGCCTTCCACCACGGATGCGGCAGGATACTGATACTGGGCCATCTGGGTGCCGGGCATACCATCAGGGCCGTCGTTGTCGTTGACGATCAGGTTGAAGCCGAAGCCCTGGGCCAGCGCGGCGGTGTCCAGGCCGAGGGCGGCGCAGGGCAGGGCGATGTCGTAGCGCAGACCGCCGCTGATAGGCGCCACGGTGGCCTCCCAG
>CAXYWN010000171.1:0-4652 GCA_964292625.1 uncultured bacterium | reverse complement strand
TGCGCCGTTCCAGCCGCAAATCTAGTGGGACGCGAAGGCACCGGCTTCATCACCGCAATGAAGGTTTTCGACAAATCCCGGCCTATGGTGGGTTCCCAAGCTGTTGGCATCGCCCGCGGAGCCTTTGAAGCCTCGATAAAATATGCCAAGCAAAGGCAGCAATTCGGCAAGCCGATCTCATCTTTCCAGGCCGTGCAATTTATGCTGGCAGACATGGCCACCCAGATCGAGGCGGCCAGAGGCCTGGTGTGGCAGACCGCGAAAATGATCGACAACGGAAAGCGCAATTATAGCAAGGAATCTGCGATGTGCAAATACTTCGCTTCGGACGTGGCGATGCAGGTGACCACCGACGCCGTTCAGATTCTGGGCGGATATGGCTACATGAAGGAATACCCGGTGGAAAAGATGATGCGCGATGCCAAAATCCTGCAGATCTACGAGGGAACGAACCAAATACAACGCGGGATCGTGGCTTCCAACCTGCTCAAGGAATTTTAGCAGATGCACGATTGGATCAAGCATTTTTCCGCCGCCATCACAGTTTGTGATAAAGATGGCATCATTTTGGACATGAACGACAAGGCCTGCGCCACCTTCGCTGCTTACGGCGGCGCGGACATGATCGGGACGAGCCTCTATGATTGCCACAAGCCCGCATCTGTGGCAACCATCAAAGATATGCTGGCCACCGGCAAAAACAATGTTTATACGATTGAAAAGAATGGCGTGAAAAAATTGATTTACCAGCATCCTTGGTATCAGGACGGGGAAGTAGGCGGCATGGTGGAAATATCGCTGGAACTTCCGGCCGAGATGGCACACCATGTCCGCTCCTGAACATCTTCTCCTGCACAGTTGCTGCGCGCCCTGCCTGATAGCGCCGTATCAGCAGCTAAAAGCTGATGGGATCAAGCTTTCAGTGCTGTGGTACAATCCCAATATCCATCCTGTGACGGAATACCGCCAGAGGATGCAGACGCTGAAGGAATTCGCGGCGCGGGAGGGCTTTCCGCTGGTCATTAAAGACGACTATGGCCTGCGAGATTTTGTCCGAGCTGTTGCAAAAGATATCGATTCCCGCTGTGAACACTGCTACCGCATTCGCCTGGAAGAAGCGGCTAAAACCGCGGCTGAACTTGGCTGCAACGCCTTTTCAACTACGCTGTTATATAGCAAATACCAGAATCACGAGTTGATCCAGGAAATCGCCCAAGAGATGGCAGAGCGGTATAAGGTCAGCTTCTTTTACCGGGATTGGCGGACACTTTGGGATGAAGGGACGCGACTTTCCAAAGCGGCGCAAATGTACCGTCAGAAATACTGCGGCTGTGTGTTCAGCGAGGAAGACCGCTATCTGAAGCGGAAGAACGCCAATCCGGGAGCCTGATCAGAAGCTCGATACTGGCTGAATCAGAATCAGCCGAGCGCTACATCCAGATACATCATCACGGCAAAGCCGAGCATCACTCCCAGCGTAGCCAGATGGGAATGATTTCCCTTTTGGGATTCTGGGATTATCTCTTCGGCAACTACGAAGATCATCGCTCCGGCGGCAAATGCCAGCGCGTAAGGCAAGGCAGGCCGCATGGCCAGGACCAACGCTGCGCCTAAAACGCCCCCAATCGGTTCCACCAGGCCAGAAAACTGGCCCCAGAAGAAACTTCTCCCTCTCGACATCCCCTCCCGCCGCAGCGGTATGGAAATCGCAGCGCCTTCGGGGAGATTCTGGATACCAATGCCCAGCGTGAGAGCGATGGCACCAGCCAGCGTGGCACCCGAACTCCCGATCGCGGCAGCGCCAAAAGCCACGCCTACCGCCAGGCCTTCCGGAAAATTGTGCAGAGTGACGGCCAGAAACAACAGGGTCGATTTGCCCCACGGGGTTTTGATGCCCTCGCGTTCGCTCATATCATCCCCGGGATGCAGGTGCGGCAGAACCAGATCCACCCCCCTCAAAAATACCCCACCCAACAGAAAACCGATGAGCGCGGGCAAAGGGTTACCTCCGCTAAGCTCGATGGCCGGATTCAGAAGGGACCAGAAACTGGCAGCAATCATCACGCCTGCTGCGAATCCCAGCATCGTATCCAGGATCCAGGGCTTGATGGTTTTGAAAAAGAAAACGAAGGCAGCGCCAATGGCTGTCATCAGCCAGGTGAAACCGGTTCCCAGTAAGGCCAGATAGATGGGGTTGGAAGTGGGCAGCTCAATCATGCGTAGAATTCCTCGATGGCTTCAAGCATCTGCTGAATGGCCGCATGGGCGTCGTCCACGGCCAGACTGCGTTTGTCGCCGTTGTCAAAGGTGAGCACCACGTTTCCCAGCACTTTGCTGATCTCGCGGATCTTGGGAATCACGATATAGCTTTTGCCCAGTTGCTCATCGTCATAGGTGAAGATGGCTTTCATCCTTTCTCCTTGCAGATACTGGCTGTATCAGCCGCTTAGGTCCGTCAGCCGGAATAGCGTTTGAGGTTGCAGGTCTGGCTGTAGCGTTCACCGGGGCGGAGATATTCGGCTATATCAGCTTCGAATTCAAACAGACTGTAATCCCGGTCGTCATAGCCGTTAAAATACTCGTCAAAAAAGAAGCAGCGCTCAGAGGCATCAGCCTTGAGCGCTGCGTTGGAAACAATCATGGCGATGCCGCTTAGGCGGATGTAACCCGTATTACCGGATTCGTGCAGAGGCACGCAGACTTCCACCCATTTGTTTGCGGCAAGCTGGCCGACCTTGGAATCTCCGCTGAAAGTGGCAAAGAAATAGCGGTCATCATAGATGAACAACACGACAGGGCGAACCCGGGGCTGTTTCTTATCGACCGTGGCCAAATAGACATACTGGTTTTGACTGATCCAGGCCATGATTTCCTGCTGCAACGCAGATTCGGAGGTGCGTGCCATTGCCTTGCCTTATTTGCTGAGGTTGATGGCGTTGATGATCGCCTGGTTGCCGACCAGAGGGTTGTCTCTGCTATCGCGGGGCAAATTCTCGATCTTGTGTACGATGTCCATGCCTGCAGTAACCTTGCCGAAAACAGTGTGTTTGCCGTCGAGGTGAGGTGTTCCGGGCTGCTTGGTGACAATAAAGAACTGGGAACCGTTGGTGTTCGGACCGGAATTTGCCATGCAGATGTAGGAATAAAGGACCGGAGCATTGAGGGTCCGTTTGTGCAGAGGCTCCCTGTTGCCGGTACGATCTTGGTAGAATTCGATTGTTTTACCATAGATGGGTTCCGGGCCTTGGGTTTCCTGGACCTGTTGCACTATATCGAAGATTTCTTGCTGAGGCGCCTTACTTGCCTGCATATATGGGATAATGAGTTCGGACCAAACCACCATCGCAGTTTCTTCGTCGGTCACGGTGCCGGTGATCTGTTCACCCAGGGAGTAGCATTCGTCTTCAAACTTGTAACCGGGGTCGCCCATCCCGTCGTTGGAACGGTCACCGTCTTTAGTATTCGGATCGCCGCCCTGAATCATAAAATCCTTGATCACGCGGTGAAAGTAGGTTTTGTCATAGAAGCCTTCGCCGGCCAGTTTGAGAAAGTTAGCCACCGTCTTGGGTGCCAGTTCGGGCCAGAGTTCAAGCTCTATGTTTCCCTGATTTGTAACTATTACAGCGTGTTTGACTTTTGCTGCTTCCACTTTTTCCTCCAGTTTACCGGCTCCCGCCGTTTTCAGTTCATTGGTCTGACAGTTCAGCAGGCTGAGGCCGAGAGTCAGGATCATCGCCACCAGGGCGATCTTCTGATACGTTTTTAACATCTTGTCTCTCCTTAATTTTGTAATATTTTAGCGCCACTATCCCATCCGTTATCTCCAGATAGCTGCGATGCCGGGCCCAGTCGCCACTGTTAGCGTAGATTCCCTGCTTCATTTCAGTTAATTCAGGACGGTGGCTGTGGCCCATGCAAACCAGATCATAATCTTTTTTTTGTACCTTATACTCCGCGAAGTGGCTCAATCCTGCACTTTTTTTTGCTTGGAGCAAGCTGGTCATTTGGCGAAAACGGCTTGAGCGTGAGAGTTTTGCACCCAAGCGAAGCGCGAAATCCGGATGGAGCAAAGAAAAGAGCATTTTACTGCCTTTGAGGCGGATCAAGCGGCGGAAAAACCTGTAGCGGAGGTCGTTGACTGTGTGCAGGTCACCGTGGGTGAACAGCATCTTTTTGCCGTCCGCCCGCAGCTTGAAGGCATCATTGAAAACTTCCATGCCCAGATAGTCGCGAAAGAAATCATTGAACCAGAAATCGTGATTGCCGCTGATCAAAACCAGGCGACAACCGTGCTCACCAATTTCCGCCAGACGGTGGAGGATGGGAAAATACTGTTTTATGATGGCGAATTTCCAGTCGAACCAAAGGTCGAAAATATCGCCGTTGAGCACCATCATGTCATACTTGCCGACCGCCTGCTTGAGAAAATCCAGGACGATCCTTCCGCTTTCCCTATCAGAGGCGTCTTTGGGCGCGTATTTGTAATGAACGTCGGAAATTACGCAGATTCGCATCTCAGTTCCGGGAAAGCAGGTAGTAGATAATGTTGCTCCCGAAGCGCAGAGCGGTTTCGCGCACATCGGGCGGATCCTTGTGGGTGGAGGGATCGGCCCAGCCGTCACTGATGTTGCTTTCGTAGGTATAAAAGCACA
>CAXYWN010000170.1:0-4735 GCA_964292625.1 uncultured bacterium | reverse complement strand
CCTGCGTGAGCTGCACAAGGCTTTTGTGGATATCAGCGGTTTTTACATCAATTACGATGGCAGCATCAAGTTTCTGGAGCAGCCGGAGTTCGATTCCAAACGCAATATCCTCAGTTTTATGAACCTCATCCAGCGGCAGGACCTGGTGATCAATCTGATGCGCAGCAAAGAAGGCGGCAGCGGAGTGAACGTTTTGATGGGCGAGGATTTCAACGTTCCGGAATGGACTGAATTCTGCCTCATCTACCGCCGTTACGAGGTTTTTGGCATACCCGGATACCTGGGGGTTGTGGCCCCCTTGCGCACCCATTACCGCAAACTGATCCCGCTCATCCGGGATATCACGAACACGATCACCGAGACCACCCGCAAAGGCATGATGGTCGCCAAATAGGAGGTTTGAGACAAATGAAGAAGAAAAAAGAAAGACTCTTCGAAGAACCTATTTTAGAGACCTTTGAAGATAAAAACGCGGCCCGCGCAGAAGCGACCGCGCCACAGGAAGATAAAGGGGAGCTCAGCCCGAGGGAGATAATTGCCCAATGGGAGCGTGAAAACGCCGAGGGGAAGGAAAAATCCCTGCGCAGCATGGCGGAATTTGAAAACTACCGCCGCCGCAGCATCCAGGAAAAGAGTGACTGGATCAAACTGGCCACCCAAAATCTAGCTCAGGAAGTCTGCGACGTGATGGACAATTTTGAACGAGCGCTGGCTCAATTGACTGATGCCGACCGCGAACACAGCTTTATTAAAGGCGTGATGCAGATTGAACAGCAATTGCGGAGCGTGCTCGGAAGAGAAGGCGTCTGCAAGATTGAAGCTCAGGGCAAGGAATTCGACCCCTCACTGCATGAGGCTTTGGCTCATATCCCCAGTGAGTTCGATGCCAACCTCATCGCCGCCGTGATCCAAAACGGCTACACGATGCACGACAAGGTTCTGCGTCCTGTGCGTGTGGCTGTCTCTTCCGGCAAATTTGATGAATCGCAACCGGCAACTGAGCCGCCAGCGGAGGATAAACCTTCCGGCGGCAACGGTTCCGATCGCATAAATATTGAAGTAAAATAAAAATACCATGGAGGAAAACCAATGGGAAAAATAATCGGTATAGATCTGGGCACCACCAATTCCTGCGTCGCAGTTGTTGAAGGCGGGAAGCCAGTGGTGATCACCAACGTAGAGGGAGGTCGTACGACCCCTTCCGTGGTTGGTTTCACGAAAGACGGACAACGTTTGGTGGGACAACTGGCAAAGCGCCAGGCGGTCACCAACCCCACCAACACAGTATTTTCAATCAAGCGCTTTATGGGCCGTTCCTACAACGAAGTGGGATCGGAAATCCAGCAGGTGCCCTACAAAGTTAAATCAGGCCTGAAAAACCAGGCAGCGGTGCACATCGACACCGAAAACAAGGATTACACCCCGCAGGAAATTTCCGCGATGGTGCTCACCAAGATGAAAGAGACCGCGGAAGCCTATCTGGGACAAACCGTTACCGAAGCTGTGATCACAGTTCCGGCATATTTCAACGATGATCAGCGTCAAGCCACCAAAGACGCCGGCAGAATCGCCGGTCTCGAGGTGAAACGCATCATCAACGAGCCCACGGCAGCGGCCCTGGCTTACGGTATGGAAAACAAGAAGGAGCAGAAGATCGCGGTTTACGACCTCGGCGGAGGCACCTTCGACATCTCCATCCTGGATATTTCGCAGGGAGTGGTGGAAGTTCTCTCCACAAACGGCGACACCCATCTGGGCGGAGACGATCTGGACAAACGTGTGATCGACTGGATTCTTGACCAATTCAAGAAAACAGAAGGCATCGACCTTTCCAAAGACCCGATGGCGGTGCAGCGCTTGCGAGAAGCCGCCGAAAAAGCCAAGGTGGAACTCTCCGGAACGCAGACCACCAATATCAATCTGCCCTTCATCACTGCCGACGCGACCGGCCCCAAACACCTCAGCCTCGACCTGAGCCTGGCGGAATTCAACCGTCTCACCGAAGACCTTGTCCAGCGGACGCTTGGTCCCTGCGATAAGGCTTTGAAGGACGCGAAACTGAACGCCTCGGATATCCAGGAAGTTTTGCTGGTGGGCGGAAGCACGCGTATCCCTGCGGTGCAGGAAGCCGTGGAAAAATTCTTTGGCAAAAAGCCGAACCGCAGCCTCAATCCGGATGAAGTGGTATCAATAGGCGCAGCGATTCAGGGCGCCATCCTTTCCGGCGACGAAAAGGTCAGCGACGTCCTGCTGCTCGATGTCACGCCACTCACCCTGGGCATCGAGACCCTCGGCAGCGTGATGACGGCTCTCATTCCGCGCAACACCACCATTCCTACGAAGAAAAGCCAGGTTTTCTCGACCGCCGCGGACAACCAGACTGCCGTTACCATCCACGTGATGCAGGGCGAACGTCCCATGGCGGGTGACAACAAGTCTCTCGGCCGGTTCGACCTGGTCGGCATCCCCTCCGCGCCCCGCGGTGTGCCGCAGATCGAAGTCACCTTCGACATCGATGCCAACGGCATTCTGCACGTTTCCGCCAAAGACAAGGGCACTGGAAAAGAGCAGTCGATTCACATCGACCGCGCCGGCGATATGAACAAGGACGACATCGACCGCATGATCAAGGAAGCGGAAATGCACGCTGAAGAAGACAAACAGCGTCAGGAATTTATCTCTGCCCACAACGAACTGGACAGCCTGATCTTCAGCACTGAAAAGAACTTGAAGGAATACGGCGACAAACTGAGCGAGAGCGAGAAAAGCGAGCTCGAGGCAGAACTGAAGAATGCCAAAGAAAAGATGGAAAAAGCCACTGAAGCCTCCGAGCTTGAATCTGTAAAGCAGGCCCTGGGCGAAAAAGCTCAACGCCTCGGCGAGGTCATCTACGCGCAGGCTCAGCAACAGGGAGCAGAAGGTGCCGGTCCGGAAGCCCCAGGCTTCGATCAACAGGGTTTCCAAGGCGAGCCGCAGCCTGAAGAACCCCAACAGGAAGAAGGTCCCATCGACGCAGATTACGAGGTCGTTGACGACAAATAAAAAGATATCTGTCCCGGCGGGGAAAGTCTCTCCGCCGGGGCTGAATATATTTTCGATCAAGAGGAGTATGAGTGTCGAAACGTGATTATTACGAAGTTTTGGGTGTGCCCAAGACGGCAGACGCAGCCGAGATAAAAAAAGCCTACCGCGCTCTGGCGATGCAGTTTCATCCGGATAAAAACCCGGATAAGGGTGCGGAGGAGAAATTCAAGGAAGCCTCCGAGGCCTACGAGATCCTTTCGGACAAAGAGAAACGCGAGACCTACGATCAATACGGCCATGCCGGCCTCGATCAGCAGTTTGGCAACGGCGGTTTTAACTGGAATGATTTCAGCCAGCGTGAAGATATCAGCGATCTTTTCGGCGGCGCCGGTGGGTTCGGCTCAATCTTCGAAACCTTGTTCGGAGGAGGAATGGGCGGCAGAGGCGGCGGACAGCGCAGTTCCAGACAGGGAAGCGATTTCCGCATAGAAATCTCCCTCAGTCTGAAGGATATCGCCCTCGGCTCCGAAAAAACCGTCAAGATGAATGTGAAGGACGCCTGCGAGGTCTGTAAAGGCAGCGGCAGCGCGGACGGTAGCTCCGAAACCTGCTCCCAGTGCCACGGCACAGGACAAGTGCGCACTGTGCGCCAATCGCTATTCGGCCAGATGCAGACCGTTTCTGAATGCCCCTCCTGTCGTGGCGAAGGCAAGATTATCCGCAATAAATGCACCAAATGCTATGGCGAAGGACGCGTGGCCAAAACCAAGGAAATCAAGATCAAAATCCCGGCCGGTATGGAAGAAGGACAGATCCTGCGCGTGCGTGGCCAGGGTCACATCGGTCCGCGCAACGGCCCTCACGGCGACCTGCTGGTGCAAATCCACGAAAAGCAGGATGACCTGTTCGAACGCCACGGCAACAACGTTCTGCTCGATTTCCCCGTGCATTTCACCCAAGTTGTTCTGGGCGACGAGATAATCGTGCCCACCATCACTGCCAAAGCCAAGATGAAGGTTCCCGCTGGAACGCAGAGTGGCAGAGAATTCCGCCTCAAGGGAGAAGGCATTCAGAGCCTGAACACCCATTCCCGCGGCGACCTGATTGTGCGCATCAACGTGGTAACCCCCAACCGGCTGGCGCGCGAGGAAAGCGACCTGTACAAACGCCTGGCGGAGATTAACACGAAACGCGAACTCAAGCCCGGCAAAAGTTTTAGGGAAAAGCTCAAGGAATTCTTCGCCTGAGCGGGGCCGTGAGATGCCATCCGTTTACTTCCCCGGATTGGAAGATTTGCAGCCGGAAGCGCGAGTCCGGCTGGATGGGGATGAATTTCACCATCTGGCGCGCGTCGCCAAACGACGCCTGAGCGAACCTTTGCTGCTCAATTCGGGTCAGGGGACCCTTGCCCGGGCGGAAGTGGAGAGCCTTCAGCAGCACCACGCAGTTCTGCGAATTACCGAGATAGTCGTCCGGGAGGCGCTGCGGCAGCCTTTCGCGATCGCCTTTGCCTTGCTAAAAAACCGCAACGATGAACTTTTGGTGGAGAAATGCACCGAACTCGGAGCCTCTGCCTTTTTTCCCCTGATAACGGAGCATTCGGTGCGGCAGCCTGCGGACAACACGCTGGCTCGCTTCGCCAGGATCAGCCTGGCCGCCATCAAACAGTGCGACAACCCCTGGCTGCCACAGCTTTATCCCGCTCAAAAAA
>CAXYWN010000169.1:0-4767 GCA_964292625.1 uncultured bacterium | reverse complement strand
TGAACACGCCGTCGAGCCAGCGCAGCCAGCCGGGCCCTCGCTCGGGAATCAGCTCCAGCTTGGAATCCGGATAAGTCCGCATCAAATCATAATCCGCAGGGCCGGCATAGATGAGGAATCCCTGGTTCCAGTGCTGGGAAGGGTTGCGGTCTTGCGAATTCAGCAGGATGGCGGGATTTCCCGTCTCCTTGTTGGCTTCGGCAGAGTAGTTGCTGATGAGGGAGCTTCCGGTTTCCTGGATGGCAATGGTGAAATATTTGGTGCGCATGGCGGCCCATTTGAAGGCACTCAGGGCTCCGCTGGGATTATCTTTCTTGATTTTGCCCAAAGTCATTTTCACGAGGGCATTTTCAGAGAACAGCAACAGTTTGTAATCCTGCGCCTTGAACTTATCCTGAACCTTTTCGCTGTCGGCGATACCGGCCAAAAAGTCGTATTCGATGCCATAGATTGGGTCGGGGCTGTTCACCACCACATCCATCAAAATACCGTATTTGTCATCCAGCCGGTAGGTCTTTTTCGCCAGAGGATTTGTTTCTTCGCCCAGCCAGAAGACCACGCCGGCAGTGTCGCTCTGTGCGGATTGCCATTTCACATTTTTCAGGTCCAGAGGCGGGGTGGCCTTGTGTCTCAGCAGCGCGATTCCGGCCAGGTCTTTACCCATGGGGACCAGGTTGACAGGGGTCTCTTTTTCTTTGACCACCATCTTGAACTTCTTGTTTTTCAGCTCGATGGAGGTGATGCTGGCGCCTTCATTACTGAAAGATACGGTGAAATTCTCGTTGGCCAGAGTAAACACCTTCCGGCTGTCGGCCTCTTGGAACAGGCTGTCGGGAATGGCGGCTTGGGTTTGGGTCGGCGCCTGGGTTTGGGTGCTGTCTGTAACTGCGGCGGCCGAATCTGCCAAGACGTTTTGTTCCGTATTAGCTGGCTGAGGCTGAGGTTTGGGGGCAAAATAGGTTGACCAGACAAAGAACAGAATGACCACGACAAAGAGGGCTATAAAAGTGCGTTTATCCACATATTCTCCTTAGGGAAGCGGATCGTAACCGCCCTTGCAAAAGGGGTTGCAGCGCATTACGCGCCAGGCTGAGAGGCCGAGGGCTTTGAAAAAATTGTACTTTTGGAAAGCCTGCAGGCTGTATTGGCTGCAGGAAGGTTCAAAACGACACACGGAAGGCAGCAACGGTGATATAAGCTTCCGGTAGAGCGAGATCAAACCTATGAACAAGAGATTGGGCAAGCGCAGAACAAAGTTCAGGGCCTTGCCGGCAGTTGAGCGGTCAGCGCATTCAATGCGTCGCATAGCGCGTTCCAGTTCAGCTCATCAGCGCCGCGGCGAGCGATGAGATTGATTTTGTAGCCCCGGGGAAGATCTGCGCGGCGTAGGTGCAGCCAGGCTTTGATCCTTCGCTTGAGCAGGTTGCGGACGTTTGCCTTGCCGACTTTTCTGCTGATGGTGATGCCCAGGGCGAATTCGTTGGGTGAAAACAGTGCTGCGGCATAGAAATGTTTGCTCCGCAAAAACAGGTCAGGGGAGCTGAACTCCCTGTATTCACTGTGCTTCGTAATCCGACGAAGCATGGCTCATACGCAGAGGGTCTTTCTCCCTTTGGCACGGCGGCGGATGAGAACCTTGCGGCCATTGCGAGTGGCCATGCGGCTGCGAAAGCCGTGGGTGTTCTTACGTGAACGATTGGAAGGCTGATAAGTCCTTTTCATCTATCTAACTCCTTAAAATGTATGACAATTTAATTGAATAAACCATTTTTTTAGCCTTGGCTGTTGTGTCAAGCGTAAAAAAATCACAGCTCTCTGGGGCCTTTCCGCTTGACAATTTTCAGGCTCGCAAAAAAAGCTTGCTGTGTCCGGGCAAACGCTGTCAAAAAGCGAAAATCAACCCGAGACGGAGGAAGAATTTGCACTTGAATCTCTGGTCCTGGAACGTAAATGGCCTGCGGGCCCTCTTGAACAAGGATTTCATCGCCACGATCCAGCGTGAACAGCCGGACTGGCTGGGCTTGCAGGAAATCAAACTGCAGGAACATCAGATTCCGCCGGAGCTGGCTGAACTGGAAGGCTACCACATTTATTGGTCTCACGCAGAGCGCAAAGGCTATTCTGGAACGGCGGTACTCACCAAAACCGAACCGCTGGAGGTCAGCTATGGATTTGGAGTGCCGGAATTCGACAGTGAAGGCCGGATCGTCCGCTGCGTCTTCGATAGCTTCATCATCTACAACATCTATTTCCCCAACGGCCAGATGAACGATGTGCGGCTGGATTACAAGCTCCGCTTCTATGATGCTTGTTTGGAGCGGATGGAGGCGGACCGGGCCAGCGGCAAAATGGTGCTCGTCACCGGGGACTACAACACTGCCCACAAAGAAATCGACCTCGCCAATCCCAAAGAAAACGAAAAAACCAGCGGATTCCTCCCCATCGAAAGAGCCTGGCTGGATAAGATTGTGGAACACGGCTGGGTGGACACTTTCCGTCTCTTCCATCCGGAGCCTCAACGCTATTCCTGGTGGAGCTATCGGACCGCAGCACGGCCGCGTAACGTGGGCTGGAGGATCGATTACTTTTTCGTGAACCAGGAAGCGCAGGAGCGGATTGTGTCTGCCAATATCCGCGACGATATCATGGGCTCGGACCACTGTCCGGTGACCCTGGGGATCACTCTACCCTAAACTCCAGCATATCAGAATAGAAATAGCCGTCCCAGCCAACCTTCAAAATGTAGGTCCCCTTCCCGTATTTGAACTGCATGGGGATCGTCAGGCGCGAATCGTCCTTCCAGACAAGCTCCAAAGGCATCGAGCCGCACTGATAGGTGAGCACGTCGAGCTTTATCTTGGTGGTGGAATCCGGTATTGCCAGCTGACACTCAAAGCTGGCTCGCGGCTCTGGCGAGAGATATTCGAACTCGACCTGGTAGCATTGATCGGTGCAAAAAGTCTGCGGCAGCGCGGAGAGCCTTTTCAGGATGGGCACGGCGAAAACCTGCGCCGTATAGAGTTTGTTATCCTGCAAAAAGACGCCAATGCCTTCGTGCGTAAACTCCGCTTTGAGAATGTTATCCCGGTGGCCGGGCGAATTCATCCAACCCAGGGCGATATCTTTTGGATCAAAGACTTTTCTGCTGTTTTCGATATAAAAAAGGTTTTCTCCGATTCCTGCCAAAAGCAGCTCGGGATAATGCTCTTTCTGCCGCTGCGAAATCTGTTTGCCTTCCAGATCGATATGATCGAAAAACCCCTTACAGCCCATATTAGTGCTGTGTAAAAGGGCCAATCCGGCCAAATCGTCCAGCCAGAGCAGCTCATGCAGGCCGTTGCGGACACGGATTGCGTTGATTTCTCTATGAACTTGCTGTGCGAAAGCTTCCGGACTCATAGCCTCGGCGGGTAGTGAGCTCAGCAGCGCCAGCAGCAGAATGATCAGCCAGATCCCTTTCATATTAGCTCCTAAAACCGATATTGCACACCCAGCGCGCCATCGGAAAAACGTAGCCGGATATTTTCTTTTTCGCTGTCAAAATCGGAAAGATGCGCGTCCACATAGGCGTCCAGCATGGAAAGCGCGGCCGTGATGCCAATCCACCAGACATCGTTGTTCAATTGATAGCCAAAATCGCGGCTGCGGGCCAGATATTGTTGCTGCAAAAACAAGTCCGGGGTAGTGTCGGCCATGCTCTGCCAATGAATGCGTTCGCTGCCGTGGTAGATGGCCGAGCCGATGAACCAGCCCTGCCCGCCCACCACCAAACCGGCTTTCAGCCAGGCCCGGTTATAAATCTGCCCACCGCCGGGAAAAGCCGCCGAATAGAGCACCGCGCGCGTCGGCACCTTCTTCACCTGGGCAAATCCAAAGCTCAGGCTGGCGATTAAGATCAGGGTAAGCAGGAGTTTTTTCGCAATTGTTTCCATATCTAATAATACTCTGTTTTCAGCAAGCCCTGCGTGTCAATCTTTTTCTCGGCCGCCGTTCAGCAGGCCGGAAAACCCCTCGTCAGAGGGGTGCAGGAATATAGGCGGGGTGTTTTAACCCCCGTATAGAAAACAAAGCTAAGCCGCAAAACCCCTCGCCAGAGGGGTGCAGGACTTTGGTTCGGGATTCATCCCGGATCGGATCTGCCTGATTTCCAGACAATATCGGGCATAAAAAGAAGGCGTGGCGGGCAAGGGCCTTCTCTCCCCATTCCGGCTGCGCCCAAACGTGGAGGGAGACGGGGAAATAAATGATAATGACACGGGCTATAATAGCACCCCAGTTGAAACTGGGGCCTATATTCCTGCACCCCTGCGGGGTTGTTTAAGGTTTTTGCTGTCGCTTATCATCTACCGGGGATGAATCCCCGGCCTATAGTCCTACACCCCTCTGACGAGGGGTTTTGCGGCTTAGCTTGTGTCTTCTATACGGGGGTTAAAACACCCCGCCTATATTCCTGCACCCCTGCGGGGTTTGGCTGGGTAACACATCGAAGCTGGGCGAATACCTCCAAAGGGGCAATTTACGAAGGGCTGGATTCCGGGCCTGCCGCGAAAAAGCGTCATCCCGGAATGACACGTCTGAGATTGGGTGGGTAAAGGCGGAACTGGGAGCGTCATCCCAGAATGACACGTCTGAGATTGGGTGGGTAAAGGCGGAACTGGGAGCGTCATCCCGGAATGACTGATCATCACTCGTTTTGCCTAACAAGGACAAGGTATTCAGCCCGGAGGGCGGCAGACCGATAGCGAGGGTGCGTAAGCCCCTCGTAAT
>CAXYWN010000168.1:0-4770 GCA_964292625.1 uncultured bacterium | reverse complement strand
TTGAGTTTGAACCTGAGGCGGATGCTATAGCTGATAGTCTGGATATATCTGAGTTTGAGATTGAACCAGAAATTGAAGCTATCTCAGATAGTCTTGAGGTTCCTGAACTTAAACCTGACGTGGATGTTATAGCTGATAGTCTGGACATTTATGATTTTGAACCTGATGCTGATGCCAAAGCAGATAGTCTGGATATGTCTGAGTTTGATATACAGCCCGAAGTAGAGGCCGTAGCTGACAGTCTGGATATGACCGAGTTTGAGATTAAAACCGAAATTGAGGCCGTCTCAGACAGTCTGGAAGTGTCTGAGCTTGACCCCGATGCGGCTGACAAAGCTGACAGCTTTGATATCACAGAGTTTGAGATTAAACCCGAAGAGGGAGCCATAGCCGACAGTCTGGGCTTATCTGAAGAGCCTGAAAAAGAGCAAGAGCCAGACCCAGCCGAACAACGCCGCATTCTGAATCAGCAGTTGAAGGCGGCGGAAACTGAGCTGGAGCGGGTGGAAAAGCGGCTTGAGACAATAGATGGGCTCTTGCAAAGATACGACCGTGAATTGGTTCCTCTGGCCCTCTTTTCCCAGGCCAGCATCCACAACAAAATTGGCCCCGACCGGGAACGGATGGAAGCCCTTTATACGGTTATGAACACAAGTTTTCCCGACAATAAATATACCAACGCCTTGGAAGATATGCTGGCTGGCGAGCCGGTGCGCCTGATCGATCCCGCGGAAGAAGCCGAGGAACTGCTTCTGGACCAGGCCTTCGGGATGGCGGAAACCGAGCCGGACTCCATGCTGGTGATCCTGAATGAACTGACCGCCTCGGACTACCCGCCGATCAGTCTGCGCGCCAATTATCGCCTGGGCTGGTACTATTCCTTCGAGGCACCGGACACCACGGCTGCCAAACCCTATCTGAACAAGGTGCTCGAGCTCGAAAAGACCGGAGAATATGCCAGCGTTACCGCCAGATTTTATGACGGCAAAAAGTTCAAGCTGATCCAGGATGAAGTTCTGGCGGATACGCTGACGGTGGTGGACGGTCTGACGCTCGCGGCGGATTCGCTTGCCGTTGCCGATTCCCTAATGATAACGGATCCGGAAGAAGAAGAGGAACCCGAACCGGAAATCGGGATTGATGAAGACCTTCCTCCCACCGAGACTTTAGAGGGCGAATCCGGCGAGATTTTGCCAGAGGAACCCAAACCCGATGGGGAAGAGCTTGACGCGCCTTTGCCGGATCAGCCGGGCCTCGAAGACGTTCTCCCACCAGAGCCGCCCTTGGGCGAAGACCTGCCGGAGGAAGACGGAAGCGGCCCTCCAACTCCGGATCCGGATGACCCCTCTGAGTGACAGACTGATCTCGGCGCTTGACGGGCAAAACCTCTGGCTGCGGCTGCTGATCCTGGTTCTGGCCCTGTTCGGCGCTTTGGACGCCTCCTGGCGCCAGCTCATTATGCTGATGGGGCTATTCTGTGTGTTCATGCTGCTGGACCTATCCCTTTATTCCAGATTCTTCAGGGGTTTGCGCTTTACCCTGCCCTTCCTGGCTGCCTATTGGGTCTTCGGCACCCTCTTCAAAACTGCTTTTCCGGACCTGATCCTGTTTACCCTGAAACTGATCTTTTTCATCGAGGCCAGCGTCTATTGCTTTGGTAACCTGCAGCTTAGTTATGTTTTAAGGGATCTCCGCTGGCTGCAAAAACGCCAATGGGGCAGGCGTCTGACTCATTTTGGGCTGGCCACGGCGCTCTATATCCGGTCTTACACCAAGCATTTCGACCGGCACAAGATCAAAGGGCACAGCAGCATCGGAGCTGTTTTGGACAATATGATCGAAGCCGGCGCCAGGGTTTTTGAGGATTCGGATGTGATCGAAGCTCAACTGGGGAAGATGCTCCAAACCCCGCTGGCTGTGAGCGATAAACCCTCAGCCAATATCATCGCCCTGAGCCTGATCACCCTGATGGTGCTGATTAGTGCGGTGTGAGGTTCCATGGCCCGCTATCTGATGCGCCTGATGTACGACGGAGCGGCCTTCCAGGGCTGGCAGGTGCAATGCGCCGGACGCAGCATTCAGGGCGACATGATCTCCGCCTTTCATCAGATCGGAGTGAAACATCCGGGCTTGATCGGAGCGGGCCGGACCGACGCCGGAGTGCACGCTTTGGCACATTTTGCCCATTTCGATTACAAGGGCAGTATGTCTGAGCGTCAGATAATGTTGGCTTTGAACAACAAACTGGGCGAAGACCTGATGGTCACTGGCATCTGGCCGGTGGCGGAGGATTTCCACGCCCGCTATAAGGCGATAGCGCGCAGCTACATCTATCTGCTGGCCAGGGTCAAAACGCCGCTGAACCGACTGCATACAGGTTTCATGCCCCGCCGGAACATTCAGGTGGCATCGCTTTCAAGTTTGGCCGGCGTGCTGATGGGCAGTCACGATTTTTCTTCGCTCAGCCGCGACAATCCTCTGGTGCCCAACCATATCTGCGAGATCACATGTTTGGATATCTCGGAGGACAAGGGCATCATCCGCTTCGACATCACGGCAGACCGCTTTTTGCACAATATGATGCGCCGGATCGTGGGCACCCTGGTCAATCTCGATCATTTGGATCTGGAAGCCGTTGCTTTGCAGGCCATTATAGAGGAGAAAAACCCGCGTCAGAAGCTGGTTACCACCGCTCCCGCCCAGGGTTTGTATATCGCCGGAGTCCGCTATCCGGATTTGCGGCTTGACGAATCTGAGCTTTCTGAGGGTTTGCTTTATTACTTGAGGTGATTATGAAATACCAAATTCCACGCGGAACCTATGATATACTGCCGGAGCAAAGCTATAAGTGGCAGAAAATATTCTCTGCTTTCCGGGAGCTTGCCGCTGCCTATGGCTACGAGGAGATCAGCACGCCCGTATTCGAGCAGGCCGGGCTCTTCGAACGCAGTTCCGGAGAGAGTTCCGACGTTGTTAAAAAAGAGATGTACCGCTTCACGGACCGCAAGGGGCGTGAGTTTGCCTTGCGTCCTGAGGGCACCGCTCCGGTGGCCAGGGCTTACCTGGAAAACCGCATGGACATTGGCTCCCAGGTCAAAAAACTTTATTACATCGGCCCCATGTTCCGCTACGACCGTCCCCAGGCGGGACGCTACCGCCAGTTTTGGCAATATGGGATCGAATTCATCGGCAGCGACAATCCCTATTACGACGCGGAAGTGATCTCCATCCTGTGGTTTTATCTCACTGGCTTGGGACTCTCCCAGTTGCGGCTGGAACTGAACAGCGTGGGCTGTCCCGCCTGCTCCGGAGATTATGATAATGCCCTGCAGGGATATTTTCGTCCCCATCTGGCGGAGCTTTGCTCTGATTGCCAAGTGCGGATAGACCTCAACCCTCGTCGGCTCTTGGATTGCAAGGTTAAAACCTGCAAAGAAATAGCCCAGGGAGCGCCGTCGCAGTTGGATTATCTGGATGAGCCTTGCCAGGCGCATTTTTCCGCCACGCAAAGGCAACTGGAACTGATGAAGATTCCCTTTACGATCAACCCCCGCATCGTGCGTGGACTGGATTATTACACCAACACGGCCTTCGAGATTATTTGTGACAGCCTGGGCGCGCAGAATTCCCTGGCCGGAGGCGGACGCTACAACGGGCTGCTGGAGCAAATCGGCGGCAAGAGTATTCCCGCCATTGGTTTTGCCGGCGGTTTTGAGCGTCTCCTGCTCGCCTTGGAAGAGGAGAAAGTGTCGCTGGGCACAGCTCCCGTACCTGATGTCTTTCTGGTTACCATGGGCGCCGCCGCTCAGGAGATGGCGCTGCCATATCTGAACGAACTCCGCCGGGCGGGCGTTTACGTCGATTATGACCCCGATAAAAATTCTTTCAAGTCCCAGCTCAAGGCCGCGGATCACCGTCAGGCACGCTTCGCGCTGATCATCGGGGAAACAGAGATTGCCCAGCGCAGCGCCATCCTCAAAGACCTCGACAGCGGCGAGCAGCAAACTTATCCTCTTGAACCTCTGGCTGCTCTGATCGAAGCCATCCGCCGCTAATCCCTGCTTCGCCGCAGTAGATTTCTATAATATGAAACCGGGGCCAGCCGCCTTTTATGACGCTTGGCCCCGGTTTGATCTATAGCTGTTCTTTGTTTGTTAATTAGGGCGGATTCAGAGATATTTGTTGATTTTGCCTTCCACCAGGTCTCTGATCTCATTCATGCGGGCTTCTGATTCTGCCTCGAAACGGGTGACCAGCACCGGTGTGGTGTTGGAGGCACGCACCAGGCCCCAGCCATCGCTGAAGGTGATGCGGGCGCCATCGATGTCGTTGACGTCATAATTCTCGGCTTTGAATTCTTCGCAAACCTTGGCCACGACCTCAAATTTCCGCTCATCGGCGCATTTGATATGCAGTTCGGGGGTGTTGTACATCTTGGGTTGATCGGCCAGATAGCCGCTGACGGGGCCCTGGGTTTTGGCCACGATTTCGATCATGCGGCAGCTGGCGTAGATGGCGTCGTCAAAGCCCAGATAGCGGTCTGCCAAAAAGATGTGGCCGCTCATCTCGCCGGCGAATTCCACCCCCAGTTCCTTCATCTTCATCTTGATGTTGGCGTGGCCGGTTTTATACATCATCGGCACACCGCCGTGTTTGCGGATGTCGTCGTAGAGGTTTTTGGAGCATTTGACGTCGGCGATGACGGTCTTGCCCGGGTTGTGTTTCAGATAGTCGCGGGCGAGGATATTGAGGGTCTGGTGGGCGAAGAGG
>CAXYWN010000167.1:0-4888 GCA_964292625.1 uncultured bacterium | reverse complement strand
GGACGTTGGGATGCAAGAAATCAGAAGACCAAAAGTTGATAGATGCTAAGGTTAATGAAGCTGAAGCCGAGCAAGAGGCAATGGACGCAACAGACAACGTCAACGCCGTAAATGAATGGGAACAGTACAAAGCCGCTGCCATGGTAAAGATCGCGGCCAATGAAAAGATCATCGCCGATTACAAGGTTAGCAAGAGCACTGCCAGCGGCAAACTCTTGGCAACTTATAACAAGAAGATCGATGCGCTTGAACTCAAGAATAAAGAACTGAAAGACAAACTGGTTGCCTTCAAAGACGACGGCAAGACCTCTTGGGAAGTATTCAAGGGTGAATTTGATCGCGACATTGAGAATCTGGGCACTTCCCTCAAGGATTTCACCGTCGATAGTAAAAAGTAACATCAGACAACATACATGTTCGGATCTTGCTTTGAGAGCGTGATTCTCTTGCCCTAAGCGCTTTCGACGTCTAAGATAACAAGTTCTGAAGTTCCAACGGCCATTGAGCTAACTGACAAACAGTAAGTTTAATGGCTGCTGGAGCTTCTTTTGTCTTGCCGGTCAGAGCTGGAATCCAGGTCAGTGGCAAAATCGCGGTAAGGCGAGAATTCACTTGACATGGCATGCCCAAAAAGAAAACATCGGCTTCAGAGGTAAGGACAATGATCTATCTTCCCACCCGGCTATTTTTCGGCGAAGGCGCGTTGCTGCATGCGGCAGGCCACATCCTCAAGCTCGGCAGTCAGCCACTGCTCGTCACCGGCCGCTCCAGCGCTAAATTGAGTGGAGCCCTGGATGAATTGAGCGTGGTTTTGGACCGCGCCGGTATGGATTGGAAGCTCTTTGACCAGGTGGAGGAAAATCCCAGCCTGGATACCGTTATGGAGGGAGCCCGTAAACTGAAGGAATCCGGCTGTGATTTCCTGATCGGGATTGGCGGAGGCAGCCCCATCGACGCTGCCAAAGCGATCTCTCTGGCGGCAGCCAACGCACTCAGCCGCGCTGAGCTCTATCAAACAGATAAATTCAGGTCATGCCTGCCTTTGGTGGCAATACCAACCACCTCAGGAACCGGAACGGAGGTCACCCAATATTCAGTCCTCACTGATCCCCTTACCGGCATCAAAGCAGGCTTCGGACACGATCTGGCCTTCCCTCGTCTGGCAGTCTGCGATCCCCGCTACACTCTCAGCCTGGACGCTTCCGTCACCCTCAACACAGCCATCGACGCACTTTCCCACCTCCTCGAAGGCATCTATTCAAGCAAACGCCAGCCCCTGCTCTACCCTCTCATCTACGCGGGAGTCAAGGCAATCCTGGATCACCTGAAATCTGTTCTGGATAGTCCTTCTGACCTAAAAGGGAGAACAGAACTGATGCGGGCTTCGCTCTACGGAGGCTTCACCATTGCCCAAACCAGCACCACCTTGCAGCATTCGCTCGGTTATCCCCTCACCACCCATCTGGGCTTGCCCCACGGCCTCAGCAACGCCGTGGTGATGCGCCAGGTGCTGGATCTCTATTATCCCGCGCTGACAGAGGAACTGGACTCCCTGTTCACCGCCCTCGGCCTCAGCCGCGAGGAATTCAAAGCCTGGCTGGTCAGCCTGCCCTTTTCCGCCGATCTGGAGCTTTCTGACGCCTTCATCGCCGCAAGCGTGGACGAGGTTTTAGCCAGCCGCAATATGGCGAACAACCCTCTCGAAATCAGCCCCGCACAGATCCGCGCTATCTACCTCAGCCTGAACAAACGCTAAATCTTCATCCTCCGCGGTAATAAGCTGGCAAATCCCATTGCAACAGGTGTTCGAGTGCGATGCCTTCCCGCCAGTCGGCACCCGGAGGCAGCTCTTCTGAAATGGCGCGGGACATGATTCCCACCGCCGCCCGGATCGAATCCGGCAACGCATATCCGTTCACCCGCCCCGCCAGGAGCAGCGCTGAAAAACAGTCTCCCGCTCCGGGGTGATGGCCGCTCTTCACGGCAAAGGGATAGCGGACCACTTTGTCCAGCTTCCGGTCGAAATGAAGCACATCCAGGCTGTCCGGAGCAGTTCCCGGAACGGAAGTGATCACTATTTGCCGCGGTCCGGAAGCCGCGATTGCCCGGCACCAGTCCAGAACTTCGGCCGGCGTTGCTTCCTTTTCTGGGTCAGCTCCGGCCAAAAAAGCGGCTTCAGTAAAATTCGGCGTGATAATGTCTGCCTTGGTCACCAGCTTGCGCATGGGATCCACTATCGATGCTCCGAAGCAGGAATAGAACTTTGCGTTGTCTCCCATCACCGGATCCACCAGCACCAGAGTCTCCTTGTCGCGCAGTTTATCGATGATCTGTCCGATGTGCCCTGCTTGCTCCGCGGAGGCCAGGAAACCGCTGCAGATCGCGTCAAAACGCAGGCCCAGCTCCACCCAGTGCTCCGTGAAACCTTCCAGTTCCCCGCTCAGGTCCAGCCAGCGGGGCCGGGAATAGTCCGTGTTGGCGGAAAGTATGGCGGTGGGCAGCGCACAAACTCTGATCCCCAATCTGTACATGATGGGGATGAAGGCCATCAGCGATGTGTGGCCGAAACTGGACAGGTCGTGGATCGCCAGGATCCTTTTGCAGGCTGGGTTCGTCATTGTTTTTTTGCCTCGTTTAAAGTGATTGGTTCAATTTGTATTTCCGGGCCGTTTTTGGTCAAGCAGAAAATCCCGGCCTTTTCCTTGACAAAGCTTCGGCCGGCAAAAAAGGTGGATGAACTTGACAACGGGATGAATGTAATGAAAGCGATTAAACAATTATTGGCAGTCCTACTGCTGGCCTTGCCCGCATTGCTGGGCGCATGGGCAAATTACAGCACTGTTTCCACAGATAAATTCGTGGTGTTTTTCCAAAAAGGCTGGGAAGCCGAGGCCCGCAACGCGCTTCAGGCCTTGGAATACAGCCGGCCTTACGTGGAGGAACTCACCGGCAACGCTCCCGGCCAAGTGGCGGTGGTGCTCTCAGACATGGGCAACATGGTGAATGGCTTTGCCAATCCAGCTTTGAACCTGATCAGACTCTTTGCCAATCCTCCTTCCAGGGATGAACTGAGTATGGTGGAAGAATGGTGGCAGTTGGTGGGCACCCACGAATACATCCACATGGCGCAGATGACGTGCGCATCCGGCCTCCCCGCGGCAATGCGGACTGTTTTTGGCAACATTTTCTACCCCAACATCTTGCAGCCAATGTGGATGGCCGAGGGGATCACCGTCTATGGCGAATCCCAGCTCTCGGAATTCACCGGCCGTCTGAACGGCGGAACCTATCCCGCCGTCATCAATTCCCTGGCCCGCGCCGGACGCCTCCCCAATCCCGGCAAGGCATGTTTTTTCAGTTACGACGAGCCCCTGGCAAACTCCTATGTTTACGGCGCCAGTTTCCACCAATACCTGGCCGCCACCTACGGTGAGGAAAAGTTTTCCCAGCTTTACGATTTGAGCTCCTCCTCCGTGGCATCCTACCTCAATCTGATCTTTTCCACTCCCGGGCTGGGACGGGCTTTTCACCTCACTTACGGCAAACCCCTTGGACAACTCTGGCAGGATTGGATCAGCGATGTAAGCGCCACGTCATTTCCCCTGCCTGAAATCAAGCTCACCACCGACGGCTGGGTGAAGAAAAATCTCCAGGCCCAAGCCGGCGAGCTCTTTTACGTTCAGCGCCAAACCCAAAAGACCGGCCCCGCCAGCAGCTTTTCCAGCTACCGCCTGGCCCGGCTGGATCCCACCTCAGGCTCCGGTCCCGAGGTGCTGATCGAGCAAAATTCCGATTTCTCCGCCGGCTACCAACTGACCCCCGAAAAGATCTATTTCAGCCGCTCTGAATGGCAGCCGGGCTTTGCCAATAACGACTACGACGGCCTGGGCGTGATCACCGAAATCTGGTCATCCAATCTGGAGGGAAACGGACGAAAAAAGCTCTTCACCGGCAAAATACGTGCCTTCTGCCATCTGGGAGACGATCTTTTCCTCACAGCGGAGGACGACGCCACCCATCAGGGCAGCGAACTCTACGAAGTCTCGGCCACAGAGGGAACCAAACGCTGCCTGGGCCGGCTGGACATGCTCATCGGCAGCCTCCAC
Organism: uncultured bacterium; assembly: GCA_964292625.1. Lineage (GTDB taxonomy): Bacteria > Cloacimonadota > Cloacimonadia > Cloacimonadales > Cloacimonadaceae > Syntrophosphaera. The sequence continues at coordinate 782 of CAXYWN010000167.1, read as the reverse complement.
GCCCATCAAGGCAAAATCTACGCCTCCGCCCGCGGCTTCTGGAAAAACAACAGCATCTTCTTGCTGGATAGCTCCGGCCCCAACCTCGTCCCGCTCATCGACAGCCCCTATTCCGAAACCCTCGTCTTTGCGGATGACAGCGGACTCACCTTCAATGCCAATTACGGCGGCCGCAACGGCTGTTATCATTACGATCAAGACTCAAAAGAGATCACGCGCTTCAGCGGTTGCGAAGAGCTGAGCGACGCCGTCCGCCTGGGTTCAGAGACCTATTTCCTCTCGCTGGATGCCGGCGGCTACGACATCTATGCCGATGCCCTGGTTCCCATCCACTATGAATTGCCCGCTCAAACCCATCCAGAGCCGCCTTACCATCGTCTGAATGCTGATGCGGATACTGTTTTGGACCACATCCCGGTGCGTAAAGGCAGCTATTGGAACAACCTCAAACACCTCGTGAACCCCCGCGTCCTGCGTCTGCCCTACCTCGCTTCCTCAGCGGGAGTACCGGACAGCTTGATAACCTTGAAAGATATGGTGATCGGAGTCCAACTTTCCGGGGCCGATGCCACCGGAGATTTTCCCATCTGGACCGCCGCCCTGGCTTGGGACATAGCCCAAAAACGCCCCCGCTGGCAATTGGACTTGGAAAACAACTTCTTCCGCCCGGTGAAGCAAACCCTTTCCTACAACAACCTTAGCGGCCACACCCTCAGTTCCCGCCAATACGTACCGCTCATGAAAAGAATGAATTACGGCCTCAGCTATGCCGGGGCAGGCTT
>CAXYWN010000166.1:0-4982 GCA_964292625.1 uncultured bacterium | reverse complement strand
GTTTTTTGCTGTCCAGCCGGTGCTTTTTGAGTTGTTGGACCTGGCAAGGGCAGAGTTTCGGGGGGAATGTAGTTTATCTTTTCATCCGGCTTACAAGTTTTACATGGCTCATATCCTTCTTCAACTGCGTTGGCGATCGAGATCGGAATCTTGTTACGCAGCTACAGATGCCGGCATTCTTCCAGATGGTACTTGGTGCCGGATTTGGTGACATAAACTGTCTGATTCTGTCCGGTGATGTTGCTGAGCAGATTTTCAGTGGTCAGCATCTGTCCACCGGGAGAGACAAACTCTTTCGGCGTGCTTAGCCCATTGACGCCGAAATAGCCCAATACTGCTATGAGCAGGGCTCCTATCGCGCCACCGACGACTGTTTTTTGTTTCTTGCTGACGGCCATATTTCCTCCAGGGAATATGTATTTAATTCCATAATAAGGATACTGCGTTTCAGAGTCAAGCAGAATCTTTTCCAGGGCAGTTTTCTTGCTTGCCGCGCTTATCTTGGCAGGCAATTCCGCCTTCTGCAAAGAAGGATGGATTGCACCATAATTTCTCAAATACTTCAGATATTGGAATGGCGTTTGCATACATCATAATTAAAAATCTAAAATAGTTGGCGGATATGAAAAATCTCTTTTTAACCCTAATCCTGGTGGCGGGCATGCTGGCCCTGGCTGCCGATGTTGTACAGTCTTACACCATGAACGAACCCAAGCTCAAAACCGTGGGTGAGTACAGTTATTTGAACCTGGACGGTACCCAGAGCTGGGGTACTCCGGGTACTCCGGACCTGCCTTGGTTTGGCACCAAAATCCTGCTGCCTCTGGGCGAAGAAGCGACTGAGATCCAGGTGGAGCTGAGCTCGCCTCAGGCTCTAAAACTCAGCCATCCCATTGCTCCGTTGCAGCCGCAATACCCATTTTCGGATCCAGTGATCCACCCTCGCGTGGGGCCAGATCCCGCGGCCTATCTTCGCGATTCCGTTTATCCTGCCACGGCACATAATGGCCTCAACACCCAGTTCCTGGCCGGCCATCCCATCAATTTTACCGCTGTATGTCCCTTTCGTTATAACCCTGTGACCAATGAGCTTACCTTTTATCGGCAGATCAGAATCACCCTCAGAACAGCTTCCACAGACCGGGCCGCGGCTTCGCTGCAACTCTTGAAACAGGATGCCGGCACTCGCGGTCAACTGCAAAAAGCTGTGGACAACACAGTCCAAATTCCGCGTTATGACTCCCGTACCAGCGGCTGGGATTATCTGATTATTTACGACCAGGCCAAGCTGACTCAGTGGCAACCTTTTCAAGAATTCTATCAAGGGCGCGGAATGAATGTTTTGATGAAATCAGTTCAGGAAATCACTGCTCAGACCGCTGGGGCCGATGTCCAGGAAAAGATTCGCTCGTACATCATCAGTGTATATTCTGCCAACCCGCTCCGCCATGTGCTGCTGGCAGGAGATACTGACGTGATTCCCCACCGCGGTTTTTATGTGAATATGGGCAGTGGCGGAGAGACCGACGCCGATATCCCCGCGGATATGTATTACAGCTGTCTGGACGGCAACTGGAACAACGATGGCGACGCCTACTGGGGCGAGCACATGGAAGCTGACCTTGCGCCGGAACTATCCCTTGGCCGCTTTTGCTATAATTCCGATACCGAGATCTCCAATTTTATCAACAAGACTCAACTCTATCTGAACGAACCTGTTATCTCTGAAGCCACCTCGGCACTCTTTGTGGGAGAATGGCTTTGGGAAGGTCCCACCTGGGGCGGCGATTACATGGACGAAATGATCGGAGGCAGTTCCGCCAACGGCTATACCACCGTTGGGGTTCCCGCGTCCTGGAATATCACCACCATGTATGACCGCACCTATGGAGCCGCCGACTCCTGGACAGGCAGTCAACTCCGTCCTCTGCTGAGCAACGGGCACAACCTGGTCAACCATCTTGGTCACTCTAACACCACCTACACCATGAGGATGAACAACAATTCCGTTACTGCCTCGAGCATTACCAACAACGGCATCAATCACAATCTTTCCGTGATCTTCACCCAAGGCTGCTATGCTGGATCTTTTGACAATCGCACTACCAATGTTGGTGATTATACCGCTGACTGCATCACGGAAAAATTCACCAGCATCGCCACCTCCGCTGTCGCCATGATCGCTCATTCACGCTACGGCTGGGGAATGCAGGGCTCCACCGACGGCGCCTCGCAATATTTCCACCGCGAATACATTGACGCCATTTTTGGCGAGAATATCCGTGAGCTTGGCTACACCCTGGCCGACAGCAAAATCGACAATATCCCCTTTATCCAGAATAACCCGGTGATGTATTGGGTAACTTATGAGACAAACCTCTTCGGCGACCCAGCCCTGATGATCTGGGGAAACACGCCACAGCAGATGAGCGTCCAGCTTCCCTCCTATTGGACAGTGGGGCTCAACACCTACCAGGTTTTAACCAACGCTCCCGGCTCAACTCTGCGGCTGAAAAACGGTAACGAAATACTCTGTGAAGCCACCGCCGATGCCACCGGCCTGATTAGCCTAAATCTCAGCGAAAGTCTCACTCCCGGAGATTACGACATCAGCATCATCGCCAACGATTTTATCGCCTATCAAAACGTGATCAACGTTCAAGCCAACAACCAACCTTATATAGTGGCCTCTCAGGTCCAGTTCCTTGATGCCGACGGCCTCTATCACACAGGTGAAGTAATCGGACTTAACGTGACCATCAAAAACGTCGGAATGGTTGATCAGCTGAGCCCTGGAACCATTACCCTCCAGAGCAATTCACCGAACATCCACGTGTTGAGCAGCGCCTACGGCTTCGAAGCTCTCGCGGCGGCTGATTCCACTGTCATCAACGGATTCTTCCAGATCCGAATACAGGGCGATTATTCCGATCATAACATTGCTTACATGAACTTTGTGTCTGCCTTTGATTCCTACGTCTCTTCCACTCCAGCGGCACTTGTTTTGAACGCACCCAACCTGCATCTGGACACTTATCAATTTATAAACGCAAGTCCCCAAGTCTTGCCGGGCGACACTCCCTCCCTGAACATGATTGTCAGCAACAGCGGTTCCGGAAATGCCTACAGCCCCATCCTGTTACTTTTTACAGAGAGCCCGCATGTTAGCCTCTCAGCGATGGAGGCCATCCTCACCCCAATTGACGCAGGCAGTTTCACGCTTTACGAAAACGCTTTCAGCCTTCAGGTCTCAGCCGACGCCCCGATCGGCAGTTCTATAAACGTCGGCTATATGATCGGCGCCGAAAACGGTAATACCTTGGAAGGAAATTTCGTGCTCTACGTCGGCAATCAGCATTACACTTTCGAAAACGATTCCAATGGCTGGACCAGCCTGGCACCGCTGGCTAATTTTGTGAACCAGTGGCACCGTGAAAACTCTCGCAATAACACTCCCGTCGGATCCTGGTCCATGAAATTTGGCGGACCCGGCACTACTAACTACTCAGTTTCAGCCTACGGCGCCCTGGAGAGCCCGGAGATACCTCTCGGTAATAACGGCCGCCTTTATTTCCATCATTGGATGGACGCGGAAGCCCATACCAATCCGATTTATGCTTGGGACGGCGGCATGGTGCAGATCTCCATCGACGGTGGGGCCTGGACCCAAATCTCCCCAGTGGGAGCTTATCCTCGCAGGATCTACAACAACAACGCGTCTCCCTTCCCCGCCAACACCAACGTCTATTCCGGCACTTTCGACTGGACTCAGGCAGAATTTGACCTCTCCGAATATACTGGCACAGCCAAATTCCGCTTTGTGTTTGGCTCAGACGGCTATGTAACCGGCGGAGGCTGGTATATCGACGATGTGTATGTGGAAAGCGAGTTCATCGTTGCTGCCGACGATCAGGTCCAAGCCCTGAGGTTTGACCTGTACAGCAACTACCCCAATCCTTTCAATCCCACCACCACCATACGTTTCGACCTTCCCGCCGCTGCGCCCGTCCGGTTGAGCATCTACAACCTCCGGGGCCAAAGAGTGAAGTCTCTAATCGCTTCCGATCTCCCCGCGGGAACTCACAGCGCCGTCTGGAACGGTCAGGACGATTCCGGCAACCCTGTCTCCAGCGGAGTATATTTCTACCTGCTGAGCAATGGCGAACATGAACTGACGCGCAAAATGATGTTGATGAAATGATCAAAGTAACCAAGAAAACCAGACTGCTTGTGCTCACCGGAGCAGGGATCAGCGCCGAATCCGGGATTAAAACCTTTCGCGATAGCGGAGGCCTCTGGGAAAACCATCGTGTCGAGGATGTGGCCACTCCCGAGGGTTTTGAACGCGATCCAAAAATGGTCTGGCGTTTCTATAAAGCCCGCTTGGAACAGGCCAAACAGGCCGCTCCAAATCCCGGGCACCTGGCTCTGGCCAAACTTGAAGAATGGCTGGGTGACTATTTCCATCTCATCACCCAAAACGTTGATGGACTTCACACAGCGGCCGGAAACACACGCGTTATCGAGATGCACGGCGCTCTCAGCACCTGTTTTTGCACCCAATGCGGGATCAGGTATTATATGGAAGAGGTTGATCTCAGCCCCGACCTACCAATTTGTCCGAAATGCCAGGGCGTGCTGCGTCCCGACATAGTTTGGTTTGGCGAATTTCCCTACAAAATGGATGAGATAGATCGCCTGCTGCACACATGCGACGTTTTACTGGTTGTGGGAACCAGCGGTGTGGTCTATCCCGCTGCCGGCTTTGTGATGACGGCCCGATATCTGGGTGCCAAAACCATTTGCGTAAACCCCAATCCCATGGAAAGAGATGATTTTATCGATGAATTCCACCAGGAGCGGGCTGGAGAGGCCCTGCCCCGCCTGGCCGAACTTTGGATGAACGGATAATTCCTTTCCTATCATGATAGCAGAGAGCGGAGTTTCATCTTCGTGCTCTCTTTTTTTAGTTTCAGCCAAAA
>CAXYWN010000165.1:0-4983 GCA_964292625.1 uncultured bacterium | reverse complement strand
TCTGCTCGCCATTGAGTATGTACCTTCCGGCGATTCCTTATCCATGGCAGAATTTGACGCCATCCTGGATATCCTGCAGACGCCTGAATCTTCATCCATTCAGAGTAAGCAAGCCCAGCAGCAACTATTGGGGGAAATCGAGGACTGGATCGTTCAGGAACGCCAGAACCTTAATTTTTACTCACCGGCCCGTAATCCTGCAGAATTTGGTGGACTGAACTCGGTGAGTGAACCCTATCGCTCGGGGTTTTATTTTTACGGACCTCCGGAAAATTCCGTAAGGCGCACTCAGAACCGCTTTGAGCAGCGGACTTCTCTCTTCGCGGAGGCTTATGCCGATTTTCTCACTCTGGGCTTTTTATCAGGCCGGGAAAAGGACTTGGAGCTTGCTTACGGGACTGAAACATATCCCTATCAGGTAACCCTCAGCGCCATCGAGGTCGGCATCGGTGGTTACGAACAGCTTTTCGCGAGAGGGCTTTTGAAGAAGAACCGGCTTTTTGGAGTAGAGCGGCTCTATCTGGGTTTTGCTTTTCTGATTCAGGACGGCACTTGGCTGGAGCGGGATTCCGGACGTGAAGCGCTGCTTCTGGATTTAAGCGTGCCGCTTGGAAAAACCACTCTGGATCTGGCTTTTGCCGACCACCGGACCAAACTCTCCCAGCGTTATCTCCGTCCGGAATACTGGCGGGATCAGGATTTTTCTGTGGAGCGGCACTATCGCTCCATCTACGCGGCTTGGCGCTCACCGTGGTTGAATCTGGCTCTGTTGAACGAAAATGACAGTTCGGAAGCGGATGTTTTCACCGTTCCTTTGCAAAATGACGCCTTGCGCCTGAGGGCATGGGAAACTTTGAGTATCAAGGCTTTGAATGTCACTGCACTTTATGAAAGGATGTTCACTCAGCGCGATTTAGTGCTGGGGAGCGCCGATCACACTGATCTCGTGGGACTGGAACTCAGCCTTGACAACAGTAAGATTAAGGCGGCAGCTCAGGCTGAACTTTCCGATTTCGAAAGTCTGCGAGCATCTGCCCAGCTTGGCTATAGCTTGAGAAAACTGGATTTCGGAGTTCTCGGCGCCTTCCGCTACAATGATCCGGAGCCCCTTTTATGGGTTCCCAGCCCCTACATCGCTACGGATTCGCTGAGCCGTGTGGAGATCAGGGACGATGCCCATTTTGGCTTATATCTGAACTGGCAGCTCGGCCGAAATTCGAGGCTGAACTTATCCGGAGGCCGACGCTACGTCTCCAACCAATACTATGGAAGCCATTTAGATTCAAACAATGACGTCGTGCCCAAAGAGCAGAATGTAAACTACCTTCGCCTCACCGCCAGACTCGATGAAACGTGGAGCAACTGGAACTTGAACTGGCAGCCAGGGTTGGTGTGGCAAGGGGGTTACACGGAGCTTTTCGCGGAACCGCAATGGCGCTGGCAGAGCCATCTGAACCTCAGCCGGCTGCTTGGTCACGATAACGCCCTCTTCGCCGGATTTTCCCTCCTCGGTCACAGCTTTTACCTGAATCCAGACAGCGTCGCTTCGAGCGTGGACGCCTCCCTGATTATGGACACCTGGATCGGAGTGCAGATAAGCAAACGCTTCGAATTCCAGATCAGCTATAAAAACCTCTTCGATTCCGGCATCTATGGAGCTAATCCATTGCCCGGGTCCTTACAGGCATCACTACGCTGGTTTTTTCTGAATTGAGAGCTGATGGATTTTAAAGCGATTATCTTTGACCTTGACGGCACCCTGATCGATTCCATGCAACTCTGGCGCCAGGTGGACCGCGATTTTCTGTACAAACGAGGGATCGCTGTGCCGCGCGACCTCTTCGACCATTTGCCCCAGGGCAATTCCTTTATCCAGACGGCACAGTATTTCAGGGATAGATTTGGCCTGGCAGACAGTACCGAAGCGATCATGGCGGAATGGACAGAAATGGTCGTCTGGCACTACTCGAACGACGTGAAACTTAAACCCGGCGCCAAAAAACTGGTTCAGAGGCTCCATCAGGACCGGGTACCAATAGGCCTCGGCACCAGCAATTCCCGCGAATTGGCGGTAAAGGTCCTCTCCCAAAACGGCATCTGGAGCTATTTCTCTTCTGTAGTTACCGGAGATATGCAGCTGCTGGGCAAACCCTTTCCGGATATCTATCTGAAAGGCTCTGAAGAGCTGAAGGTGGCGCCCGCGGACATTATCGTGGTGGAAGACACCCTCACCGGCATCCAGGCCGCCAAAGCCTCCGGGATGCGGGTTGTGGCCATCTACGACCCGGACAGCGAGGAGTTCCAGCCCCGGATACGGGCCCTGGCAGACGCTTTCGCGCAAGATTACAATGAATTAAGCGAGTTACTTAAATTATGAAAAAACCCCTATACATAGTCATCGGAGCCTATGGCAGCGGCAAAAGCGAATTTTCCCTGCATCTGGCGCAAAGCCTCAACACGCCTGAACATCAGGTCGTTTTGGCGGACATGGACGTCGTCAATCCCTATTTCCGTTCCCGCGACGTGCAGGAAGAATACGCCGCTCTCGGCATCGAGGTTATCGCTCCGGAAGGGCAGTTTAAACACGCGGACCTACCCATGATTTCGCCCCGCATCAAAGGAGCCATCGAAAACCCAGCCAAAACAGTGATCTTGGACGTGGGGGGCGACCCGGCCGGCTGCCGGACTCTGGGCCGCTTCGTGGACGCGATTGAACTCCGCGGCTATGAAATGCTGTTTGTGGTTAACACTTTTCGGCCTTTCACCTCCACTGTGGAAGAGGTGCTGCAGATGAAAGAACAGTTGGAATTCTCTTCCAAACTGAAGATCACAGAATTCATCTGCAACAACAACCTGATGGAACACACGAACCAAGAGGTGGTTGAAAAGGGCATTAAAATACTCTCGGAATGCAGCGCCAGGACGGGCTTGTCCTTCGACCGTTACCTGGTTTTGAATAAATACGCGGAACTGGTTCCGGATGGTCTGAGCGGTAAACAGCGCCTGGTGATGGACTACATGCTCAGGAAACCCTGGGAATACGTGGTTATGAAAGGGATCTGAGCGGGCTGAACCTCTACTGACTATCCCACTTACCTCAAATTTCTGCTGTCACCCTATAAAAACTGCAAGGTGACATGTATTGCCAAGTCCAAAGTTTGAATTCCATCCACAGGTTTGTCCAAATCGGCTCTTCTCTCTCTAACAATTAAAGCAGAAATCAATAATATAAATAAATAGCTTGACAAAAAATCAGATAATTTGAGGATGACCTTAAATTTATTAAGGGAGTTTGGAATGAATATGACATCCTGTCCGATCTGCAAACAGGAACTCGTGGTCCGGGAGCTGCACTGCCCGTCCTGCGATGTTTCTTACAAAGGCAATTTCAGCCAGAGTTGGCTGGGTGGTCTTAACCCACAGCAGTTGGAATTCATCAAACTTTTTATCATCGTCCAGGGCAACATCAAAGAGATGGAAAAACGCCTGGGCATATCTTACCCCACTGTGAAGAACCGGCTGGCGGAGATTATCCGTTTCATCGTTCGTGAAGAGCAATCGCCTGAGGATTTCAGCGATATCCTGAGCGATTTGGAACAGGGCTTCATTTCTGTGGAAGAAGCATTGAGCATGATTGACATAAGGAGGAAATCATGAAAACAGCAAAGACTGAACTTTACTATGACTTCACCGGCAAAAACAAGGTGGAGATCGAAAACAACATGGCGCCCCTCTACATAGGTAATTCCGAATCGGGGCAGGTGGAGATCCTGTCCGAACTCAGCATCCATTCATTCGTTCCAGGAGCAGGCATAGCGGAATATTTTCATGTGGATGAGGAAGGGCCGACCCTGAAGATAGTACTGGAGAACATTCCGGAACTGGCTGAGACTTTTCTGAGTTCCGGCAAGTCGCAAGTCTGGATCCGCGTTCCCAAAGGCACTGCAGTGATCGCGAAAGCAGAGACATTGCCCATCAAGGCGGAAGGCTTGCAAGGCTCTCTGGTGCTGCACAACGAAAACGGCCCCCTGAAGCTGGAAGAATGCGAGGGACATATCCATCTTCAGAATGAGAACGGGCCAATCAAGCTAACAAACTGCAGCGGGAATTTTGAGATCCAACTCGAAAACGGTCCGCTTTCCGGTGAAAAGTTGAGTGGCGAAAACCTGGAGATCACCTCCGAAAACGGTCCGGTAAAGATTCGTCAAGCCAGCTTTTCCCGGGTGAAGATTAGCAATGAGAACGGTGTGATCTATTACGAGACTCTGCCTCTGGAAAGCGGGGAGATGAGCTTTGAAAATGAAAACGGGATTGTGAATCTGGTGCTTCCCCCGGAGCAGAATTTCGAGCTGGACGCCGAGACGAACGTAGGCGCCATATCCACTTCCCTCGGGACCGTTGAAGATCTCGGCGGCGGGCACAAGATCATCCGCCAGGGTGAAGGAGGCCTCCAGATCAAAGCCAAAACTGAAAACGGCGTCATCAAACTGGGTTCGGGCGGTCAGTCGGAAATGAATTTCGTGAAAATGAAGATCAAAGAACTGAAAGGAGCGATAGGGGCCGCGGTTAGTGAGGCAGATAAGGAAAAGGTGCAAAAAGCCCTCGACTCGGCCACGGCGGCGGTGGAAAAGGCGATCGGATCCATCAACGAAGAAAACATTAAGGAAAAAGTCGCCAACGCTCTCGCCAAGCTTAAGAAAACGGTGGAAGACTTCGATTTTAAAGAGACCTCGGACAAGGTGGTCAAAACGGTGGATCAGATTGGCGATGAAGTGACAAATACGCTTAAAAACGTCTTCCGCAAGGTGAAGGAAGCCGACGGTGAAGAAAAACCGCAGCACGGACATTTTTCCGCGGATTCCCTGAAGGAATACGTCAACAAGGCCATCGAGAACGCCCTCGCCAAAGTTCAGGGCAAGGGCCTCAGCGGAGGCGAGAAACAGGAAGTCGATGAGCGCAGCCGCAGCAAGATACTTGAGATGT
>CAXYWN010000164.1:0-5029 GCA_964292625.1 uncultured bacterium | reverse complement strand
AAGTGGTGCCACGCAACCAGGCATATTTGTTGGTGGACGAGTTCATTTACCTGGATTCCAATAATCGACTCCCCGACATCGGTGAACAGGGCGGATTTGATATTATACTCAAGAATATCGGGTCCGTGGGAGCCACAGACATCGAGATGAACATTAGCTCAACCCATCCCGGAGTTTCATTTCTTGAATCCACTGCTAATCTGCTCTCCTTGGCAGCTTCGGCGCAGCAATTGATCAGCCATGCCTTCTCATTTGAATTACCAGCCACATCCACGGATCAGGGGGTGATCCCCTTCATCGTCATAATCCAATCTCCCCAAGGTACCTGGTCAACCGCAGGAAGCCTCCAAATCAATGCCCCAAACTTACAGTTTGCCGCCCTCGCAATCAACGACGCGACCGGAAATAATAACGGCCGCTTGGATCCCCGCGAGCGCGTGATCATCAGCCAGATTATCCAAAACACCGGCTCCCACGTTGCTCCGGGAGGCACCCTCTCCCTGGCCAGTAACAATCCGTATTTAAACGTGGTACAAGGCACGGCTATCCTGCCTCCCTTGCTTATCGGACAGAGTGTAAGCCTGTATTTTGAACTGGCAGTATCAGGCGAAACGCCTCCAGGTTCCGTGCAGGAAATCGTCTTTGAGCTCAGCGCCGGTGGTTACTGCCTGCAACACATCGTGGCGCTGAACGTTGGTCTGATCATCGAGGATTTTGAGAGCTGCAATTTCGCCATATTTCCCTGGCAGTTTGGCGGCAACTTGCCCTGGCAGATTAGTTCCGCCAATGCTTATGCTGGCTCATATTCGGCTAGAAGTGGCCCCATCGCCCACAATCAAAGCTCTGTTCTGGAACTAACTTTGAACGTTCTGGAAAACGGCACTGTCAGTTTCTGGAGAAAAGTTTCTTCAGATCCTTACTATGATAAACTCAACTTCTACATCGACGACAATCTGATGGGAAACTGGCATGGGGAAGCAATCTGGTCCCAGTTCAGCTATCCCGTGTCTGCCGGGATGAATACCTTCAAATGGGTTTACAGCAAAGATGTGGCAATCAGTTCCGGAGAGGATTGCGTCTGGATTGACAATATCATCTTTCCGCATTCGGTTCCGGTGGCGAACTATAATCCTCCGGGCAATCTCACCGCGGTCCAGAATGGGATGTCCGCGCTGCTTGGCTGGACGCACCCCATCTCAGGTATTCCCACCACTTACCAGATTTTCCGTAACGCTGAGCAGATTCACCAAACAACCGGCGCCGTCTTAAGCTGGAGGGATGAAGCGGTTAACGCTGGGGCCACCTACCAGTACAAGATAAAAGCGGTGTTTGACAACGGGATTTCAGATTTTTCGAACTCGGCTACCCTGAGTATCCTGATCCCGGGGCAACTCCTCACCAATAAGGCAACACTCTCCAAGGCGGTGGAGATCAACGGCATTCACAGCCTCGCACTGCAGCTTTCCAATCCAGGGCAGTTGGACTTGAATTGGACTGCCAGCATTGTGGAAAAGAAAAGAGAGGACGGTTGCAAAAACATGACTGGCTCATGGATGAATGCCGAGCCTGCGACGTTCACCCCAGGGAGTGTGAGCACCTTCCTGCTCAGCTTAAAAAACATGAGTACTGATGGAGAATATGTCAGAGGAGCCAGCCTCAGCCTAGCCCCAGGTTTCCAGTTTCAGAGCGCCACTGCTTTTGTTGGGGGGTCTTCAGGCAATCTTGTCTTCAGCGGCCTCAGTAGCGATGAAAGAGTGCTTATTTGGCAAATTGATGATCCTGCGAGCTGGGGTGTGATCACTCCTGGGGAAACAGCAACTGCCACGATCACGGTTTTTGTACAGGCATCTGTCACCGGAGATCAGCAGTTCGTTTATGGCATTACCGGAGATGAATTTGGAGCACCCCCGAACACAGTTACAGGATCTATTCCCCTGGAAAACCAAAGCGGCTATTGGGTAAGTCTGAGTAGCGAAGGCGGCTCCATTGCCCCAAACGGAGAATCAGAACTGCTAATTCTGGTGAATTCCCATGTGGTTGAGGACGGGATTTATGACTACGATCTGGTGATAAACAGCAATGATCCTTTCCTTCCTCAGAAAATTATCCCGCTAAAATTAAGGGTATATAATAACCTTGACTGGTTGGTGGTCCAAAACCCTGGCATCAGCATCTCGGCACAATGCCTGGTACTTCGCTGGGACCCACTTTGGGAAGCGGATGCTTATCTGATAGAGTATTCAGATGATAACACCGAATTTTACCAGCTTGACACAATATGGGATGCCAATACCGCCTTGTACCCCATCACAAACGACAGAGGCTATTACAGAATTAAAGCTCTTCTGGACGAACAATGAACTATAAATTCGAGAATGTTCAGTTCTTCTAACCATATTAGACTACTTGCTGTGTGATCTTTGAGAAAAGCAGGTCGAGATGTTCCCAGCCCATTTTTTTTAGCCAGATTTGGGAGATATTTAGCTTAGCGATCATCCATAAGTATATATTTTGTGAAACGAAGGCCGGTTAATAGGCCTTAAGAGAACATGAGAAATAAGGAGTTCACCCCCAATATTTGGGACTCAACTGTAGCACAGAGCAAGTTTGTTGTGTTACATTCAAAATTATAGGAGTAACTTATGAACCGAGAGTTCAAAACTAAATTGATCCTGCTTATTGCAGTAATTCTTGTCAGCGTTATGAGCCTATCTGCCCAAACCAGGCACATAGATCTCTCCGTATCCCCGAACCAAGTACTGTTACGTAACAACAGTGACCTTGGCTTCGACGTACAATTTCAGGTCGGCCAACTCAGGATCAATGAGATCTCGACCAAGGCCGGAACTTTTAATGAGCTTTCCATCGATGACTGGGGCTTCACGAACGCAGTGGGGGAACCTAAGCTTCCCATGCAGCGTCAGCTGATCGCGGTCCCCCTCAGCGCCGAACTGAGCATCAACATCAATTCCCAATCCCAACGGGAGCTGGACAAGTTTTCCAGCCAACTGCAAAATCGCATTATCCCCGCCCAAGAGCCCGTCTCCAAATCCGCCAATCTGGCCGCCTTGCCTTTTGTGTTGAAAGAAGATATCTACACCAAGAGCGAGTGTAACGACCGTGACTGGTTACAGGTAACCGAGCTGGGCATCATGCGCGGTGTACGGGTTTTTGCCTTGGATTTCTTTCCCGTGCGCTATAACCCGGTGAACAACTCCATCCAAGTAATGGAAAACATTGATGTTCGCATCGATTTTATCAACCCTGATCTTATCAGCACGGCAGATATGCTGAACAGAACAGCATCCTGGGAGTTTGATAAGCTTTATAGCCAAGCCCTGTTTAATTGGGATAATGACACTCGCACGCAACTTGTGCGCTATCCCACCAAGATGGTCATACTCTGCCCGGTGAGCTACACCAGCAACATCCAGTCCTATGTGGATTGGAAGACCGAGCAGGGCTTTGAAGTCAACGTGGTCACCGTCGGCTCCGGTGCTATGGTTGCGAACTCTGCAGCCAACATCAAAACCTATATGCAGAATCTATGGGACGGAGCCACCTCGGCAAATCCAGCCCCCACCTATCTTTTGATCATCGGTGATGAATCCGGAACCATCACAGTCGCCACTAATGCTGGTTCGCACGTTACAGACCTCACCTACGTACGCTTGAGCGGCATAGACTATATGCCAGAAATGTACCACGGTCGTTTTTCAGTATCCAGCGCCACCGAACTGGCCAACGTTATCAATAAGACCATCACCTATGAAAAGACCCTGATGCCGGACCTCAGTTATCTGGATAAAACCGTTTTGATCGCTGGCGTGGATAACAACTTTGCCGTCACTCATGGCAACGGTGCCATCCGCTACGGCTCCGCCGAATATATCAACGCTGCCCACGGCATCACTTCCAACAACTATCTGTACCCGGATTCCGGCAACAGCTCTTCGCAAATCCGCTCTAACGCCAACGAAGGCCGCGGCTATATCAACTACACCGCCCATGGAAACGAGACCAGTTGGGGCAATCCCAGCTTCACGGTTGGCGATGTCAATCGTATGACCAATACTGACAAATACGGCGTCATGGTAGGAAACTGCTGTCTTACTAACTGGTTCAACTACTCAAGTCCCTGCTTTGGCGAGGCGATCATCCGTAAAGCCAACGCCGGCGGAGTGGCTTACATCGGTGGTATCAATAGCACCTACTGGGACGAAGACTACTACTGGGCGGTGGGCGCCAAGGGCCCTATCAACGGTAACGCCCCTGCCTATAATGCCAATAAACTTGGCGGCTACGACGGCATGTTCCACACTCACGGTGGGGCCTACTCCAACTGGGCCACCACCATCGGCGAAGCAATGTACATGGGTAATCTGGCCGTACAGCAGAGCGGAAGCAGCAGAAAAAACTACTACTGGGAAATCTACCACATCATGGGCGATCCCTCCCTGATGACCTATATGGGCATTCCTACCGTAAATAACGCCAGCTATCCTAACCAGATCCCGAACGGAGCAAGCCAGATCACTGTGACCGCTGCGCCCTATTCTCGCGTCGCACTTACCATGGGCGGCACTATCTACGGCACTGCTATGGTTCCTGCCAGTGGCTCTCTCACCCTTCCCATCACCGCCTTTAGCAATGCGGGAATCGGAAAGCTGACGATCACAGCCCAGAACAAAATCACCATTCAATCTGATATCAGCATCATCCCTGCTTCCGGTCCCCCTGTTACCGTGTCCAGTACAGTTTACAAGGACAACAATAACAACATAGCTGAATACAACGAGACCGGAAGCTTCAATGTAACTTTTGATAACATCGGTTCTGAAACGGCCACGAACGTGCTTGCTACCCTTAGCTGTTCCACCGCTGGAATCTCGATCTTCGACGACACGGAAACGATCGCTTCTATCGGAGCAGGTGCTTCCACCACCGTCAATAATGCCTACACCTTCAATATTGCCAACAATATAGCCAACGGCACTTCGGCCACCTTTACCATCACTATGGTGAGTGG
>CAXYWN010000163.1:0-5066 GCA_964292625.1 uncultured bacterium | reverse complement strand
ATAGCTTGGGCATACGTATCAACATGTTAGCACAAATTTTGCTCAAGTTCGGATAGTCAAATTGTAGAGTTTACTTACGATGGAATGTTTTTTGATGTAGGCACCAGTTGCCAAACAATAAGCATTCTTTCGAATGATCCCCAAAATACTGAACAGGTAATAAATGTAAACATTACGGTCTTGCCACCTGTGCCTGTCATTACACCTGAACCTATAATTGTAAATCTGAATGTGGAAAATCTAAGCAGGGATACGCAAATCCAACTACAGAACCAAGGACAAGGTAAATTGATATATAGCCTTTCCGACGCCGATAGTTCTCTTCCATTCTCTATCCTCAGTTTCAGC
Organism: uncultured bacterium; assembly: GCA_964292625.1. Classification (GTDB taxonomy): domain Bacteria; phylum Cloacimonadota; class Cloacimonadia; order Cloacimonadales; family Cloacimonadaceae; genus Syntrophosphaera. The sequence goes on along the minus strand of CAXYWN010000163.1, from coordinate 4,718 downwards.
CCAGACTCAGGAACCATTGTTTCGCAGGCAAATAGGCAAATCTTACTTACTACAAACGGCGCAGACTTGACTGACGGTGTATATCAATCTTCCATCCAAGTTGATGCACAAGGTGTTTTCACACCATACTATTTCCCTGTTACGATAAATGTGGATTATACTCCTCCTCTTGCTGTTAGCAATTTAGAGCTTGATGCTTTGGCAACCGATGCTAACCAGATTGGCATCACTTGGACAGCCAATGCCGTTGCCGACAGTGTAGTCACCTACAAAATCTATCGTAAAGGTAGAGATGAGGCAAGTTGGCGACTCATGGGAACCGTTCCCCAAACACAGCTATGGTTCATCGACAGCCAGTTTACCGGTTTAGACAGCACCTATGTATATTATCGGGTGCGAGCGGAAGATTGGGTGGGAAACTTAGGCCCTGAAGGCACAGATTTGATAGCCACTTTAGAACGCTTCCTGGCTCCCAATAACGTGCAGATCGATAATATCAACAACCGGGACATACATCTAAGCTGGAATCCTGTGATAGAAACGATATCAGGGCTTCCCGGCACACCATCTTGTTATCTTATCTATAAAAGCCAATCTCCCAGTCCCCTCAGCGAATTTGATTTCCTGGCTGTGTCTTTCGAAGAGGAATACACTCACCAATGGGCTCTTTATTTTCAGCCCTTGAACAGATTGTTCTATATCGTTACCGCTTATGGCGGCAATATGAGCAGAATGAACGATCTGCTGGCTGAAAAGCGGACCTGGAAGTATGGGGAGTTAGAGAGTGTACTTCAAAAATCATTGATTGAGGAGACAGCCCGGTAGGAAGGTTAGAATTACGATAACAGATCTAGGCCAGCGCAGCCAAATGGCTTAAGGAGCATCAGTACAGATATGAAAAATGAGTCCCAGCGAATATGTCCGCTAAAGTCCCATCGGGACGACATTTCAGATAGTAAACAACGCCCAAACACAGTCTGAGTCCCGTGGGGACGGCATATTTGCCATATTTAAATCATTTCATCCAAGGCAGAAAGCGGTTTTCGGGATAAGCAAAGAGGCGATAAGCAGTTATATCTGAAATACCGTCCCGATGGGACTCAAAGGAATGTTTGTTGAACGTCTTTCTATCTGAAATGTCGTCCCGCTGGGACTCTGCCCGTGCCATATCTGCGAAGCTTCCATTCCAGCCCGGGCTTTATTAATCCCAGCCCCAAAGCTTGTCATTCCGGGTGATGCGAGGGAGTCGGGGCAGGCCCGGAATCCAGCCCATAAAACGAAAAACGTACAAAGACACAGCGGGGCTGATATTTGCGGAGCAGGCATCAGCCCCTCCCAGAGTGTTTAGCACTCGCCCCTGATTTATCCTTCCAGGGGTTCTTCTGACTATCGCACCGAAGCTGGCAGAAAAGTTCAGAGGGGGCAATTGCCGACCGGCTGGATTCCGGGCCTGCCGCGAAAAGCGGCATCCCGGAATGACACGTCGGGCTTTGGGTGGGTGAAGGCGGAGCTGGGTGCCAGATTTGTTATATCTCTTCGGTGATTCTCAAGGATATTGCCGGGACGAGGCTGGGCTCAGAGAAAGATCGAGCATCCGATTAAGATGGTCTAAATCCCAGCCCAGATCAACCTTTTGAGGGCAACTCGTCCCTGAACAATAACCTCAGCCTGTATTTTCCCACTTACAATTATTCCTCTTTTACTCCCATGGCCCCCATTATCAATACGGTATCAATACGGAATCAATACGGATTTCATCCGTATTGATTCCGTATTGATACCGTATTGATCGCGGGAGCGGAGCGGGAAATCTGGCTATTTATTAGCAGAAATTACAAAATTCAGCTTGACAGGAGGGCTCATTCGGTAAAACTTGGTCTTAAGAAATTAGATTCCCAAGAATCGGGAGTATAAGCAGAGGTCATAAGGAGGAAAACCATGATCGGAAGAAGAGTTAAAGCACTGCGTTTGAACCTGAGGATCACGCAAACCGCCCTGGCAGGCAGGCTGAATGTGAAGCCATCCGCCATTTCCCAGGTAGAATCCGGCAAAATCCGGCCCTCGCTGGATACGCTGATTTTGCTCACCAAGATTTGCGACGTGAGTCTGCACTGGCTGATTACAGGGCAGGGATCGATGTTTTTGGACATGGGCGACACGCGGCAAAGCGTGAGAAACAAGATGAAACAAAGGCGCACTTTCATCAAGAACGAGATAAACACCATGGTGAGTTACCGCGATGAGGACAACTGGGCGGAAAGCCTGGACATTCCCGTATCCGGAGAGATTTCCGCCGGCCCGCCCGTGGAAAATTTTGAGACCTATATGGAGTTTCTCACCATCCGGCGGGGCATGATTCGCGGAGTGGTGGACGATTACGTCTGCCTGCGCGTGAACGGCAACAGCATGGAGCCGGACGTCTGCAACAACGATTTGGTGCTGATCCGCCAAAGTCAGGATTGGGAAGGGCTGGCCGGGCAGATCTGCGCGCTTCGCATCGACGGCGGCATCACGCTGAAACGCCTGCTGCTGGACGACAAGGCAAAAATGATCATCCTGGTGGCGCTCAACGACCAATACAAACCCATCCTGATCAAGCCGGAAGAGCATCAGGACGTCACGCTGATCGGTTCGCTGTTCTATCTGATGCGCAAGGTCTCGTAGGGCGCCGGAGATGCTTACCTTAATCTTGGTCTTTTGCGCGGCGATCCTGGTTTTGGGGGTCGTGGCCTGGATCCTCATTTACAAAAAGCTGGCCGCCCCGGCTGAGAATCAAGAGGAAGTGGCAAAGCTTTCCACGGAATTGCAAGCCTTTGAACGCAATCTGCGCGACGATCTGCAGCGCCTGCGCACGGATCTGCTGACGATCGAAGCGAATACCCGCCAGGAACTGGTGACGGCCCTGAATCAGCAAAACGAAAACCTCAGCTCGGAAAACCGCAAGAACCGCGAGGAAATCAAGGCTTCGCTGAGCCAGTTGAATCAGCAGATCAATACCGACGCCGCCAAAAACCGCACGGAGCTTGGCACTTCGCTCAACAATCTGTCCGAATCTCTGACCCGCAAATTGCAGGATTTGGTGAACACGCAGCAAACGCAGTTCGACGCTCTCAAAAAAGCCTTGGAAGGGCGTTTGGAGCAGATTCGCGCCAACAACGAAACCAAGCTGGAGGAGATGCGCAAGACGGTGGATGAAAAGCTGCACGACACCCTGGAAAAGAGGTTGGGCGATTCATTCAAACTGGTGACAGAGCGGCTGGAACTGGTGCACAAGGGCTTGGGCGAGATGCAAAACCTCGCCCGGGGAGTGGGCGACCTCAAAAATGTGCTCACCAACGTGAAAAACCGCGGTATGATGGGCGAAATCCAGTTGGAGGCGATTCTCGAACAGATGCTCACTCCGGAGCAGTATCAGCGCAATTTCAAGCCCTTCAAACGGCGGGACGAGGTGGTGGAATTTGCCATCCGCCTACCTGGGCGGGATGAAGACCAGGGCAACGTTTTCCTGCCCATCGACGCCAAATTTCCCCTGGCGGATTACAACCGCCTGGTGGAAGCTTGGGATTTGGGCGACGCCGCGGCCGTGGAAACCGCCCGCAAAGGGCTCTATAACCGTGTCCTGGGCTGCGCCCGGGATATTCGCGACAAGTATATCAACCCGCCCGTGACCACAGATTTCGCGCTGCTCTTTTTGCCCGTGGAAGGGCTCTACGCCGAAGTCCTGCGCGATCCCGCCCTCTTTGAGCAACTGCGCCAGCAATATAAGGTTGTGGTGGTGGGGCCGACCACGGTTTCGGCGATCCTGAACAGCCTGCAGATGGGTTTCCGCACTTTGGCCATCGAAAAGCGCACCAGCGACGTCTGGAAGATTCTCAGCGCGGTTAAAAACGAATTTGGCAAATTTGGCGAAGCGCTGGAAAAAACTCAGAAAAAGCTGCAGGAAGCTTCAAACTCGATCGACGCGGCCAGCCACCGCAGCCGCCAGATCCAGAGAAAACTGACCAAGGTGCAGGAACTGCCGGTGGAAGAAAGCGACAGTGTGCTGGAATTGGAAGAAGATCCGGATTCCCCGGCAAGCGAAGACAGCCCGGAATCAGAGGATTTAGCTTGACAACAGCGGCACTTAGCAAAAATAATGCAAGCATAAATAAGAAAATAGATTACCAGGGAGGTAAACAATGTTTCTAACTGGAAAACAACTGGGCGAGGTATTCCTCAAAGCCAAAAAACAGCGGTTCGGCATCATCGCGTCCAATGTGGTCTTCGATACGCAGATTCGCGCCATCGTGCAGGGCTACGCGGCCGTCAATTCCGACGGTTTGCTGCAAATGAGCAGCGGGGCATGCAAATACGCGGCCGGCGCTTCGCAGGACATCAAGGTCGGCGCCAGGCTGATCTCCGCCATGATTAAAACCTTCTCCGCGCAATTTCACCATAGCGGCGTGGGCCTGCACATCGACCACGCCACCCCCAATTACTTCGATTTCATCGTCTATTGCATCGAAAACGACCTGGTGACCTCCGAGATGATCGACGCCTCCAAAGAAGATTTGGCAGAAAACATCCGCATCACCACAGAGGTGGTAACCGTTGCCCACAAACATGGTATCATCGTGGAAGGCGAGATTGGCCACATCAAGGGCGCTGAGGACGAGATTGTATCTGAAATCGAGCTCTACACGCGTCCCGAAGAGGCTTTGGAGTTTGTCCAAAAGACC
>CAXYWN010000162.1:0-5096 GCA_964292625.1 uncultured bacterium | reverse complement strand
GGGATTCGTCCAAAGGCAGGCTGGGACGCTTGCCGAAGAGTTCTAAGAGTTCTTTGCGCATAGTTGTTCTCCTGTGATTGTGGTAGCGCAGGATTCCGATCCTGCGAAGTTGGTAGCGTAGGATTCCGATCCTACAGGGTTGGTAGCGTAGGATTCCGACCCTACGTTTTGGGGATAGGCGGCAACCCAGTTGAAACCGGGCCGCATATTCCGGCACCCCTGCGGGGTTATTAGGGGCGATACAACGCAGATGGGTGCTGAGAGTGACGGGATTGGCGGATGGCTCCGGATGGTGAGGGGCCGACGGGCTGGATTCCGGGCGTGTCGCGAAAAAAGCGCCATCCCGGAATGACAATGGCGGGGTTTGGGCGGGTTATGAACGGAGCTGGCGCCGGATTTGGGGCCGATAAAGAACTGGATTCCAGCCTGCGCTGGAATGACGGGGAGAGCGCAGGATTCCGATCCTACGGGGTTAGTAGCGTAGGATTCCGATCCTACGTTTTGGGGGTCAGCAGCATCGCAATGCTGCTCTACTTTCTGGCTCCGGGGCTGATAAACAGCCCCGTAACCGAATGAGGTGAGAGAGATTAGCCTATTCGCAGCCATATTTGCCTCCGATCTCGAAGAGGGTGGCGAGGGTGATTTCGCGCACATTGCGGAAGCTGCGCCATTTGGCGTTGAGGCCCGTCTGGGTGTCGTGGTAATTGGGGTTGGTGTGGAAGAGGTCCCAGAGTTCCTTTCCAGCCTCGCCAAAGGCCGCGTAAAGCGCCAATCCAACGCGAACCCAGTCCATATACTGGAGTTCCATTTCGGCGAGATTGGAGACGATTTTAGAGGCCCTGGCGAAGTCGTCCGGGGACATTTCCGGGGATTTGGGGGCGGATTTCCGCGGGGCGGGGAGGGGACGCCGGATGGCAGCCCTCTGGGTGACGAGAAAGTCCCGCATCGCGGCTTCCTCCTTCAAGGCCCGGGCGGGATTGAGGGCTTTGTAAGCGGGGTTGACGAGCAGCTCGGGATCGTAGCTGAAGAAACAGGCGCGAGCCCAGTCCGGAGAGGGATCCACAGGGTGTTTGAGGATTTTTTCCACCTGCAGAGCCAGCCACGCCCAAATCCGGCGGTATTCGGACTCGCTTCGGATCGGTAACTCAAAACCGGCCAGCAACTTCACCCCATCGCGAACACTGCGAAAAGCGTAGCGTACCCAGGGGAGTTTGGCGATGGCTGTGCGCTTGAGCGCCTCGATGTCCGGAACGTGGTCGAGATCGAAGATGGCAAACCAGGCCAGCTCGACATTTTCGTTGGCACGGCGACGGACACAGCGGGACGCGCAAAACCAAGGCAGAGCGCGCTTCATGGCGTTCGCCTGGGCGGAATTGGGCAGTCCGCGCAAAGTGACGAAGAGAGCGCGCAAATCCTCGCCTTCAAAGCGACCCTGGCGGATACAATCGATCACGTAACTGATATCACGCATTGCGATTACAGCGGGATAACGAACGTCGGTACCAACCGTCACGGGAAACTTGACGGCGGCGTTGAGAGGGGCGTCGGGAGCGTCGGGAACGAAGCGGGCATTAATGTTTTGTGTTCTCACTTGAGAACCTCCTTGTTATTAATGCCTGACCTTGTATAACACGGGGGACGGGAATGCACACACCAACATTCATTGGCGTGGATTGGCGTGAGTTGGGGTGGGGTTAATCAGTTATGGGTTATGAACTTAAGAAAAGTGACGCCAACCCACCCACAGCAATTCCACGCCAACTCACGCCAATTATTCAGATTTGAAGAAAGAGAGACAGAGAGCAGGAGAGAAGAGGGTTTCAGGGATAGGGCTCCGGTTCTTGATCAATAGTAGGGAGAACATGAGTCCCAGCGGGACGATATTTCAGATAGAAACCAATCCCCAGAAGCAGCGCGAGTCCCCTGGGGACGGCATATTGAAGAGGCAAATTGTTCCCTTTTTATGTCGTCCCGATGGGACTCGGAGGGTCGTCTGAAGAACGTGTTTCTATCTTAAATGGCATCTCTGGCGGACTTCGCCGGAGCCGTGGCATCCTTGGAAGGGAGAATCAGGGAAAGGTAGTGATAATCAGCGAAGCAGGGCGCTAAGCTGGCAGGGTAAGGTGTTTATTGTCTGGCTTTATTGGCAACGATCGTGCGGATGAGTTCTGGTCCATTGATGGTGCAATTCACAAACTCACAAAGCGTCTGGACGTCGATATAGAGGTATTTGGCCATATTTGACAGGGTGCCCTTGGGGATATCCTTGTTTGATTTAGAGATGGTGACTCTGGCTATGCGCGTGTTATCATCAACGATCCAGCCGTTAAGCTCTTTGCCATCCCGGAATTTCACAGTGGCTTTGTTTTCGAACGCTCTTCTGGTTTGGGAAGTCGTTGGCATTAGTGAGGATTACTTTTCTTGGATATTATTTTGCAGGAATGTTTTAATGCTTAGCCAGTCAGCGGAGAAATTATCGCTTTCTTTGAGGTCTTCGTAGAGGTCGATGATGTTATCCTTAAGGTTCACAATAGCTTCCACCCTTGATTCTCCCGTGGAATAGATTTGTAAAGAAGGACAGTCAATTAAAACGGAGCCATCTTCATTATAGCTTAAATCACACTCGATAAGAGTTTTAAGGATGTATCCGGGAAGCTCATAAACAAACTCCGAATTTGAAGGGGAGCTAATGATTGATGGGGTTTGATAATCTTGCACTGAATCGAGATGAGAAAAACCGGTTGAATTGGGCTTATGAAAGGAGGCATTTCGATAGTGTTTATACTCAACTTGGGTGGAAGAAGGTTTGAAATTATGCCTTTCCATTTGCTTTATCCCCAGTTTCTGCTCGGTTGTTCATTTGACTGGCATTATCGGCCTGTTTTAAGAGCCAGGCGGCCAGCCTTCGCGCGGTTTCGGGGGAGAGAATGACGCCGGTTTCTACACATCTCACGGCAGAATTGGGTAAATCATTCGGCTCATAAGCGTGGCTATCAGGGCCCAGAATTTCCGCGTTGGGCAGAGGGTGTCTTTCAAAATAAAAGTTCGCCACGATCTCCCCGGATGAGGTTACGCCTCCATAGGCGCCATTGGAATACACAGGGTTGTAATCATCCCGAAAGATGTATTTGATCTTTACTTTCTTGCGTTTATCAGGGTTTTGGGCTATTTGATCTGCCATGCTTACCTCATTTTTGAGTGATAAAATCATTCAAAAACAGCGTCATATTTTGTCAATGAAAATGTCAATCCGAGGGGCTAAAGCAGGCAGAGGGAATAGTCCCTGGCGTTGGTGAGCAGGCTGGTATCCACGCTGAGACAGACCTTGATCTGAGCGTCCCGGCGGGAGATGAGACGGTCGGTCGGGGCTGCCAAACAGCCGGGAAAGATCGCGCGGAAGAGAGTGTTGAGGCGGCTTATTTGAAATTCAGCCCTATTTTCCGTCAGGATTCTGCGGATGTTTTTGGCTCTTCGGTCCGCGTCGGGAAGGGAGTTCTGGGCAGCGAGGCGAAGCAGGAGCTTCCTTTCGGCCTTGTAAACTTTGTAGGGTAAAAAGTCTTCCACGCGCTTGATATCGCTGTCTGCGCGATTGTAAGAGATTTTGAGCTGGCTGAAGTCCATTTCATCTCTGGGGGTGAGACGGCGGGGAAGAATGAGGCTCAGGCGCAGGAGGGAGGGCTCGAAAGCGCGGCTGATCTGGGCGCAATGGCGGTAAACCACGCCGGGAGATGGCTCGGGGTCGTCAGTTGGGGCCGGGGCTGGTTGGGATTCACAAGCGGTTTGGGGGCTGGATCCTATTAGAACCTCCTGACAGAGAGGCTTTAGGGGAAGAGAGTCACAAAAAACACCTGCTCCTCCCTCCAGATCGGCGGGGGTTAACATCTTGTTCTGCTTGATGATGGCGCTCCGGCGGTCAGCTTCGGATTGACAGGCGGAGATTTGTTCCTCAGTAAGCTTGGCTTCCAGTTTCTCGATGAGGTCATCGGCTTCTTCGCAGCTGGACATCACCGCCCAAATATAGGCTGAGACGAGATCGTAACCGGCTTTGCTCTTATCCAGGCAGAGTTGGGCGAGCCGGGCCTGGGCCTTGAAGTAGCCCCAGCAGGCGGAAAAGGTGAGCCACTTGACGGCGCGGCGGTAATTCCGGGTGACGCCCCGGCCTTCTAAAAGCATCTGGGCGTGGCAGTAAGCTGCGATGTAACTACCGGCTTCGGCGGCTTCCAGATAGAGTCTGGCGACGGCTTCCTGGTTCTGGCGGGCGGCGATTTCGGGGTTGGTGGAAGCACCCTCGAGAGGCAACAGTCCTTTCTCTAAAAGTAAGGCCAGATGGCGTTTGGCATCGTAATATGTCTCCTGAGCGAGGGCAAAGCATTTCCAGGCCTGAAGGTGGTCCGCGCGTTCGTAATAGAAAATCAGGCCCAGGCGGTATTGGGCGTAAGGATGATCCAGGGCGGCGGCGCGCTGGAACAGCTCAAAAGCGCGGGGATCCGAGCCAGAGAGGGTACGCGCTTCATCCACCATTTGAACTGCCTTCTGAGGGTAATTCAGGTGGCGGCAAGGGGCATCATTGGACTCGGAAGGGGTGGCGCTATCCGCGGCTGTTCTGGCTGTCTTTTCCATAGAAAAACTCCGTATTCGATTACTGAGGACATAAGTTTCTGGGGCGGAATCGATGTCAAGAAGTATTTGATCTGGATGGCGCGAGGGACGTCAATCTGGAAGGTATTGACAATCAAAGGATTATAATAACGGCTTACGTGGGGATGCGGGTTTGGGGAGCAGCCTCGGAGGGTGGCTTAAAAGGTGTATTCGCTGAGCTTTGGGATTTTGGAAAAAAAGATGGGTAGCTGTCATTTCGGGATCTAAGGATTCGTATTTTTAGAGCCGGCGCTTCGGCCAGAACCGGCCATCTAAGCATCTGGCCCGTATGAGTTTGAACCTGGCCGCGTTTCGCGCGCCAAAAAGTGTAACCCTATATATATGGAGGGACTTCGCGGTCCCCCAAACAAAATGGAGGAAACGAATGAAAGTGTTTTTCAAGGACATGGTGATGGCTTACCGGGGCAAATGTGACGGCCTGGTCTATTACTACAATC
>CAXYWN010000161.1:0-5124 GCA_964292625.1 uncultured bacterium | reverse complement strand
GTAGGCAGGGCATGTTCGCGCCTTCAGTGAGGCAGAAGCACCCGTTTTTAATCAGGGATTTGGCATCTTCTTCATTCAGCTCGTTTTGGGTGGCGCAGGGGATGGCGACATCCACTGGTACTTCCCAAGGACGTCTTCCTGCAAAGAACTTGGCATTGGGATAGACATCCGCGTAATCTTTCACGCGGTCGTTGTTGGAGGCGCGAAGCTCGACCATATAGTCTATCTTGTCGCCAGAAACGCCATCTTCGTCAAGGATGTATCCGTCGGGGCCGGAGAGGGTGACAACTTTGCCGCCCAGTTCGTTGACCTTACGCACAGCACCCCAGGCAACGTTGCCAAAACCGGAAATCGCAACGCGCTGGCCTTTGAAGGTTTTACCCTGAGTCTTGAGCATCTCTTCTGTGAAATAGATGATGCCAAAACCGGTGGCTTCGGGACGCACGAGGCTTCCGCCCCAAGTGCGGCCTTTGCCGGTGAGAACGCCGGTGAATTCGTTCGCCAGCTTTCTATAATAACCATAAAGGTAGCCGACCTCGCGAGCGCCCACGCCGATGTCGCCGGCGGGAACGTCCGTGTTCGGACCGATATAGCGGAAAAGTTCAGACATGAAAGATTGGCAGAAGCGCATAATTTCGGCGTCGGACCTGCCTCTGGCGTTAAAATCCGAACCGCCCTTGCCACCGCCCATGGGAAGGGTGGTGAGGCTATTTTTGAAGATCTGTTCAAATCCAAGGAACTTCAGGATTGAGAGGTTCACGCTGGGGTGGAAACGTAGTCCACCTTTGTAGGGCCCGATGGCGCTGTTGAACTGGACGCGGTAGCCGCGGTTCACATGAACTTCACCATTGTCGTCCATCCAAGGGACGCGGAAGGTGATGGTACGTTCCGGCTCGACCAGGCGTTCCAGAATGTTGGCTTTTACGAAGCGGGGATTGTCATTATAGACATCCCAAATGGTTTCGACGACTTCTTTTACCGCTTGTAAGAACTCCGGCTCTCCCGGGTTCTTGGCGGTGACTTTGTCCATGAATTCCTGAAAGGTCATGGTTTCCTCCATGTTGTATTAGTTGTTTAAACCACTTTTAAATTCCTTGATTTAATGTCAAGTGTTTCCCTTGAGCAATTTGGCCACTTTTGGGGCTCTGAGCCGATGAGCGTCAGAAAAACCTGAACCGATCAGCGGCCGCAGGTAATATTTGAACTCATCGGTAACCCCGTTTCCACCTGCATTGATAAATTCATCCGGCATATGGCGGGCTTTGCGCGCCACGTCGGCCAAATTTTCCAGCCGATAATTCACGGAGTAGAATCCGGTGCGCTGAATTGAGATGGAGCCATCCAGATTGTGCCAGATAGCGTAATGAGCAGCCCTTTCCCCCACCTCGCGGGCTTCCCGCTGATCTACATCCGAGACGCAGCCCATAAACGAGCGCTGCAGATAGCCGAAAGTGTCCGAGCGCACACGCTTGATATTGAGTTTTTCTTTAACCATGTCGCCCAGCAGATCGCCCAGCATTCCGGTTCCGGATAGCTGAACGTTGCCATGGGCATCAGTTTCGGTGTTGTCGGTCAAAATGGTCATCATCGGGGTGCCCCTTTCATCCACAATCCCTTCCGAAACGGCGATCACGCAGCGTCCGTGCTGATCATAGACCCGTTTCACGTCAGCCAGAAAGTTTTCTTTCTTAAAGGGCCGTTCGGGCATGTAGATGAGATGCGGGCCGTCATCCGGATATTTTTGGGCTAAAGCTGAGGCCGCAGTGAGGAAGCCCGCGTGACGCCCCATCACCACTCCGATATAGACTCCGGGCAGGGCACGGTTGTCCAGATTGACTCCGGTGAAGGACGAGGCGACGAATCTGGCCGCGGATCCGTATCCCGGCGTGTGGTCGCTGAGGACAAGATCGTTGTCGATTGTTTTGGGAATATGGATGGCGCGAAATTCGTAATCGGCGAGGTTGGCCTGCTCGTTCACGATGCGTACTGTATCGGCGGAGTCGTTGCCGCCTATATAAAAGAAATAGCGGACATCATGGGCTTTTAGCACCCTGAAGATTTCTTTGCAATACTGCTCGTCCGGTTTGTCGCGGGTGGAAAGCAGTGCCGATGAGGGCGTGTCTGCCACCTGTTCGAGATTGTGTGTGGTTTCCTGGGTCAGATCGACGAACTGCTCGTCCACGATCCCCTGCACGCCGTAGAGCGCACCGTAAACCCTCGTCACCTGGGGAAACTTCCGCGCTTCCAGGGCCGCTCCCACCAAAGATTGGTTGATCACGGCTGTCGGGCCTCCACCTTGGGCGATCACCACTTTTCCTTCCAGTTTCATCTATAACCTCCATTGATTATTATTTTCATTAAATTGTCCCCGTCAAATGCCGAGGTAAATCCTTTATTCAATAGCCGCAGAATTTGTCCAGCAGAAAATGCTTGCCTGAAAGATGGGGCTGAAAAAGGATGACTAGGGAGTTCACGATGAGTTATATTGTACTTGCCAGAAAATACCGACCGCAGACCTTCAGCGAGGTTTACGCTCAAGACCATATCACAGAGATATTGCACAACGCCATTATCGGCAACCGCATCGCGCACGCGTACCTTTTCACCGGGCCGCGGGGGGTGGGAAAAACCTCCATGGCCAGAATTTTGGCCAAAAACCTTAACTGCGCCGAAGGGCCGACTGTTACCCCATGCAACAAATGCCACAACTGCCTGGAGATCACGGCCGGAACCTCGTCTGACGTGATCGAGATCGACGGTGCGTCAAACACAGGCGTGGACGACATTCGCGAGCTCCAGCGCGAGCTGCTTTACGCCCCCAGCCAGTCGCCCTGGAAGATATACATCATCGATGAAGTGCACATGCTCTCCAAAAGCGCGTTCAACGCTCTTCTAAAAACGCTGGAAGAACCGCCGGAGAACGTTCTATTTATCTTTGCCACCACAGAGCCGTTCAAGGTGCCCGCCACCATCATCTCCAGATGCCAGCGCTACGATTTTAAGCGCATCCCGATCGATGCCATCGTCAGAAGGCTCAAGGAACTGATGGTGGAAGAAGCCATCGAGATAGACGCCGAATCTTTGCACATGATCGCCCGCAAGGCCGACGGCAGCCTGCGCGACGCCCTTTCTCTCACAGACCAGGTGCTTTCCTACTGCCAAAACAAAGTCACCATCGAAAAAGTCCGCGAGATTTTCGGCCTCATCCCCACCCAGAATTACTGCGATCTTATGCGGTTGATCCAGGCCAAGGAAGATTCCACTCTGCTGGAAAGTTTGCAGTGCATCTTCGAGGGAGGCGCCGACCTCCAGGAATTCCTCAACAACCTGATGGAATTCATCCGCATCGTAATCCTGCGCAAGATAGGAATGGCGCCCAACGAGGTTACCAGCGAGGAATATCCGCTCTACGACGAGATCGCCGGACTTTACAGCCGGGAAAACCTGCTCTACATAATGAGTATGCTGATGCAGGCACGAAACGAGATTAAAAGCAGCGGGAATCCCTATCTGATCTTCGAGATGGTGATGCTCAAACTCTGCAAACTCGATGAAATGGAAGATGTGGCGCAATTGATCGCCAAACTTTCTTCCGGCAAAACTATCGTGTCCCTGGCCCCCAAGCCCGCTGCGATCACAAGGCCAGCCCCGCAGACTCCCGCGGAAAATAAGCCTGAAGTCTGCCGATCGGTTGAGCCGCCCCCATCCAGCAAGCTGGACTTTAGCCATGCAGACCTGGAAAAAGTTTGGGAGCGCATCAATGCCAGAGTTAGAAAGCAAAGCTCCATTTCCGGGATTGCCCTTGCGGCTTCCCAGTACGAAGTGAAAGGTGGGCTCAAACTGCTCCTGAAAGTTACTGGCAACACCAATCACAGAATCCTTACAGACAATAAGGAAGAAATTGAGAAGATCCTGGCCGAATTCTTCCACCAACCGCCCCGCCTGGAGATTGAGCTATTGGAAAGCGAGGTGCCCACCAAGGTTGACATCAGGCGCGAAACCCTCGAAGACATCAAAAAGTTGGATGAAAACCTCGCCCGCTTCATTGATATCACAGATTCCAAGCTGAGCACCTAACCGTTTCTCCCTCGCTGCCTGAACCTGATCTCAAAAATAGCTGCCAGGGCCCGGCAGCCAAAAATGCCTTTTGGCCCTCTTTTCCCCTACTTTAGCTCAAGCTAAAAGATCAGGCGCCAAGCCTGAGCCCTCCATATTTTGTAGGAAGGGTGTTTTCAGCCTGGCGCCTGATACTCTGGTTTCCCTGGGTCCGGGAACTGGATTACATCTCGATCAACTGAGCAGTAACGAATTCCACCGCGTTGAGTTTCTTCACGATGGTGTTCAGTTTACGCTTGTCGCCTTCCACTTCCAGCACGATGAGGCCATCGTTGGCACAGATTTCCTTGGAAACTTCGTGCAGGCCGAGGCGCACCTTGATGTTGCAGCCGTACTCTGTGAGGATGTTTTGCACAGTCGCTGCTTCGCTGCTGCGGTGATCGATCTTGATCATGATTACTTTGTAGGTCATGTTTACCTCCCGATCACAGCTTTTTGGATGACGCAAAATCTGTCCATATTTATTTTTGGCTGGGCGGGCTGAGCGATAAATCTGTTGACATTTCGGGGACTTGGTGTTGGGTGGAGAAAATTATAAAATTGGAGCAACCGGTGAAAAATATAGGCAGCATTTTGTCCTTTATCGGAGGACTAATCGTGGTGACGGCCCTGCTGGCAGCTATATTTATCCATGACTTTAGAGTAATCTGGGAAGCGGAGTTTTCAGAAACCCCGGGGCTTCCGATCGTAGCCGGTATTTTGGCCATAATGATTATGTTTTTGGCCTATCTTTCCTTTTCCTCCCAGCCGCGGTTGCTGGGAACGATCATCATCGCCGCCTCTTTCGCCGGCATCATCGTGGGCAGCACCCTCATGGATATTGCCATGCTCTTCAGCGCGGTGGGCGGATTCGCGCTTTACACCTCTCCAAAAGCCGTTCCTGAAGCCAAAGAGCCCCCCAAACCTGAGCCGGCCTTAGAAGAGCCTGAAACGACGCCTCCCAGCTAAAGCATGGCTCACTTTCAAACTGAGTGGGTAAAAGCCTGAAGGGCGACAGAACGATAGCGA
>CAXYWN010000160.1:0-5134 GCA_964292625.1 uncultured bacterium | reverse complement strand
CCCGCCACAACGGCGGTAAAGGCGTTGCCTTTGCCAAGGTGGCAGCCAACGGTTTGGAAGCCGGAATAAGCAAGTTTCTCACCCCGGCTGAATCCGCAGAAATCATCCAAATCACGAAAGCCCAGCCCGGCGACCTGATCGCCATAGTGGCGGACGGCTATGACATGAGCTCCAAGGTGCTGGCCGCGCTCAGAAACGAAGTTGCTGCCAGGCAGAAATTGATCCCGGAAAACACATTCGCCTTTTCCTGGATCACGGATTGCCCGCTCTTTCTCTTCGATGCCGAAAAGCAGCGTTGGGAGCCAGCCCACCACATGTTCACCCTGCCCCGCGAAGAACACATTCCCTGGCTGGACCAGCCGGAAAAATACGGGCAGATCATCGCCCAGCTTTACGACCTCGTCTGCAACGGCATGGAGCTCTCCTCCGGCAGCATCCGCTGTCACCGCTATGACCTGCAGAAAAAGATCTTCCAGATCCTGGGCTTTAGCGACGATGAATTGAAGGAACGCTTCGGCTTTTTCCTGGAAGCCCTCAAATACGGAACTCCGCCCCATGGAGGCATTGCGCCCGGCATCGACCGGCTGGTGATGCTGATGACCGGCGCCGAATCCATCCGCGACGTGATCGCCTTTCCCAAAACCCTGAAAGCGTCAGACCTTATGTCCGGCGCGCCTTCCGAGGTATCTGACACTCAGTGGAAAGAGCTGCATCTAAAACCTGGCGAATAGCCGTCCTCACCAGCGGTCACGGCCGCGGCTCCAATTTGCTGGCGCTGCACCGGGCTTTCTGTGCCAGTGGCTGGCCCCTGCGGATTGCCTTTGCCACCGCGTCCAGCCGAAAAGCTCCGGTCGCTGAACTCTGCTCCCGACTTGGGATTCCCTGTCACATCCTGAATCCGCGGAATATCCAGGACTGCGAGACCGAGCTTATGGAACTCTGCCAAACGGAAAATATCGACCTGATTGCCCTGGCCGGATACATGAAGCTGCTTTCAGCGTCCTTTCTGGAAAACATCGGCCTGCCCGTGCTGAACATTCATCCCGCCTTGCTGCCTAAATATGGCGGGCCGGGAATGTATGGAATCAGAGTGCACGCAGCCGTCTTTGCCGCGGGGGAAAAGATTTCCGGGGCCACCGTGCATTTGGTGGACCCGCTTTATGACCATGGCAAAATCATTGCCCAGGAACAGCTTGATATCTCCGACTGTCCCTCTGCGGAAGTCATTGCCGCCAGAGTGCTCGCTGTGGAGCATCGCATCTACGCGCCGGCGATCCACGCTTTCCTGAGCCAGAACAAACCATGATCCGCGTAGCCATCGCCACCCTGGGTTGCAAGACCAACACTTACGAATCTGCCTCAATCGCCGGTCAGTTCACCGCAGCAGAACACTGCATCGTTCCTTTCGAAACTGAGGCCGATATCTACATCATCAACACCTGCACAGTCACTGGCCGCACCGATTTTAAAAGCCGCAACCTCATCCGCAAAGCTTTGGCCCGCACGGAACAAGATCCCTCCGTTCGGATAGTGGTGACCGGCTGCTTTGCCCAACGCAATCCCGACGAAATCAGGAATCTCGGGCCCATCGACCTCATCGTGGACAACCAGAATAAATCTGATATCGCCAGCCTCCTGAACCAGCCGGAATACAGCTTCCAAGACATCATGGACAGCCGTGATTTCGCCTATCGTCCGGTGCTTACGATGGTGGAACACAGCCGCGCTTTCCAGAAAATCCAGGATGGCTGTGATTACCGCTGCGCCTACTGCGCGGTGCCCTTCGGCCGGGGAAACGGACGCTCCGCCAGCTTTGCAGACGTGATTGACCAGGCCAAACTATTTGTGGATAGCGGCTACAAAGAGATCGTGCTGGGTGGCGTCAACCTGGGCCTCTATCGAGACGGAAAACGAGGCCTGGCTGAGGTTGTGGAAGCCTTGGAAGATATTGACGGCCTTGAACTCATCCGCCTTAGTTCGCTTGAGCCCCATCTTTTCACAGATGAACTGATCGACAGGATCAGCCGCTGCTCCAAACTCTGCCCCCACTTCCACATACCTCTCCAGTCTGGCTGTGACAGCGTTTTGCGGCGCATGGGCAGGCATTACGACGCCTCGAAATTTCATGCCCTCATAGCCACAATATTGCAATCCTTCCCTGACGCGGCGATCGGCCTCGACGTGATTGCAGGGTTCCCCTCCGAAACGGAATCCGAGTTCCAAAACACTCTGGATCTCATCTCTGGACTGGACATCGCCTACCTGCACGCCTTCACTTTTTCCCGCCGCTGGGGCACTGCCGCTTACACCATGCCGGGTCAGCTTTCCAACCAGGAAAAGAACCGCCGCGTGAAGCTGCTGACGGCTCTGAGTTCCCAAAAGAAACAACTTTATATTGAAAAACTGATTCGGGATAAGATCCCCCTCCGGGGCGTCTGTGAAAGCGTTTCCAACGGCCTTGCCACTCTGCTTTCGGATCATTTTATCCGCGCCTATACCGATCACCCAAGCACTCAAGGTCAGATTCTGACAGGCGTTCCAGCCGAAACATGCCACGATGGCGTCATGCTGGAAAACCAGCCCATCTGAACCGACCGGCAAGGATGCAAACATTCACCAAATCCGCTTAAGCAGTGGATTTGCGGACATCCTCCGGATAATTGTCTTGACAAATTTACGGCTTAAAAAGTTTATACCTTCAACTTGTGGCGAGATAGCTCAGCCGGTAGAGCAGAGGCCTGAAAAGCCTTGTGTCCCCAGTTCGATTCTGGGTCTCGCCACCAGTAACTTTACGGCGCTTGGCTCAAGCGCCTTTTTTGTTTGAGGACATAATGAAAATATTCACACTGCGCAATCTTCGTTTTCCCGTCCGGCCTGACTTCAGTTTGTCAGAGTCAGTCGGCGCCAAATTGGCCCTGCCCGCCTCCGCCTTCGCTATCTGCAAAATCGTCCGCAAGTCTCTGGATACGCGTCGTCGAGGTCATCCCGTCTATGATTTCACTCTCCTGCTCAGCTTTTCCGGCGACATCCCCAAGCATCCAGATCTGATCCCTTTTGACCCTCTCCCTCAGCCAGACTTTAGGCCCATCATCGCGATCAATCCGCATCCTTTCATTATCGGCATCGGACCCGCGGGGCTGTTCTGCGCTCTGGCGATGGTGGAAAACAATCTCCAGCCCTGGCTTTTCGACCGGGGCGACGCTTTGGAGCAGCGAGCGTCAAAGGTGCGGGATTTTTGGCGCGCTGGCATACTTGACGAGGATTCCAACGTCCAGTGCGGCGAAGGCGGCGCCGGTGCCTTTTCCGATGGCAAACTCACCTCCAGAGGCAACGACCCCGGCATCCAAAAGGTTTTTGATCAGATCCTGAGGTTCGGAGCTCCGCCGGAAATCGCCTGCGAGGCTCTGCCCCATCTGGGAACCGACGGCATCCGGGCTTTGGTGCAAAAGCTACGGGATTATCTTCAGCAAAAGGGGTGCTGTTTCTTTTACCGCCATACTTTGGAAGACTTGGAACTTGATTCGGGAAAGGTCTCTCGGGTCAAAATCAATTCCCAGTGGCATTCCCCGGAACTGTTGATCCTGGCTCCGGGCAATGCGGCGCGCGCAACATGGCCCATTCTGCATAAACGGGGCGTGATTTTGGAGCCGAAACCCTTCGCGCTGGGATTTCGCATCGAGCATGAGCAAGCCCGTATCAACAGGATGGTCTATGGCGAAGGTCCCTGGGCGGAACTGCTGGGCGCTGCCCCTTACCGCTTGACGGCCAAAACTGGATTCACTTTTTGTATGTGTCCGGGCGGAGATGTGATCGCCGCATCAGACGCTCAGAACGGCGTGGTCACCAACGGCATGAGTTTTGCCGCCAGAGCCGGCCGCTACGCCAACAGCGCAGTGGTGACACCGGTCAATTCTTCTGATTATGGTGATGGTCTCTGGTCCGGGGTCGAATTCCAGACCCACCTTGAACAGCTTTCATTCCGCGAAGGTTTTCTCGCTCCCGCCCAATCCGCGCAAGCTTTCCTCAGCGGCGAACCAGATACTGCTCCCCTGGGCACAAGCTATCGCCCGGGAATCTACGCCACCGATCTTTCCAGGCATTTCCCTCTTCAGATCAGTTCTCGCCTGCGTTCTGCACTCATCGGATTCGATCAGATTTTGCCCGGCTTCACTCAAGACGCCGTTTTAATCGCACCGGAAACCCGCACTTCCTCACCCATCCGCATACTACGGAACAAAGAGAATTTGAATTGCGAGGGAATTGAAAACCTTTATCCGATTGGTGAAGGAAGCGGCTATGCAGGCGGCATCATCAGCAGCGCGGCAGATGGCTGGAGACTGGGGGAACGGATCAGACCCGGCAAAACCCCTGTCAGCTAGAAACTATCTATCTATTGCGGCCCTCGGTATCAGTTGTCTCCCATGCATTGGCGGATGATATTGAAAACCACAATCAGGATTATAAAGATGGGCCAGGAGCTGTTTTTCTTGGCTGGACGCGGCCGGCTCTGCCCGTCTGAGCGGTCTTGCGGCGGCACGCGGTAGTCATGAGGGGCAGGGCTCTGCTGCGAAACTGGGTCCGGACCGCTCTGCTGATCCAGGGGTTCGCCCCCGTGCGGTTTATAGTGGACTATTTCATCTTTGTTTCTCTGCTTTTGCTTGATGAGCACCAAGATTCCGTAATAGATGATTAAAGCTATGCCAACTGTGAGGATGATCTGCAACCAGGGCGGAATCTGCTGCCAGCCGTTTTTTTCCGCGAGGGGCGCTTCGTATGGCACTGTATCGCTGTTTTCATCGGCGTCCCAGTCAACGTTATCCTGCAAAGAGAAAATCCCTGGTGCGTGTCTCGTCGCGCCAGACTTATATCCAACGTTTCCCGCGAATCCAGCCACAGCAAACGATAACAGCAAAGCCAGCAGCATGCAGCGCCGGACTGCATGTAGCCGATCTATCAAGACGAATTTTAGCATTATCATCCTCTTTATTCCATAATACGGCAAGTTTCAACCTCTCCCTTTTATTGTCAAGCTGAATCACCAACTCAAATCCAAAACACCCGCCCCTGCCACTGAGCTTCCCCCCTCAACCCCATTTCCCCCGAATCTGTGCCATCTGTGAAATCTGTGTGAGAC
>CAXYWN010000159.1:0-5146 GCA_964292625.1 uncultured bacterium | reverse complement strand
GGAAGCACTAACGTTATATACATGGCTGTTAATGGTGGGATTGCTGCCGTCGGTTGTATAATAGATGGATGCCGCGGGAACAGACGGAACGCTAAGGTGCACCACGATGGGATCGAAATAGATTCCCTCCTCGAGGTCAAACTCCGGGGTGGGCAAAAGCCCGGTGATGTAGGTCCCTTCCGTGATGGAACTGGGATCCCAGTATTGCTTGAAAGCGCGAGCCCGAACCTGATGCAATCCGTTGCCCAAAGCGACGGGACCTTCATAGAGAAAGGACGCGCGTGTATCCTGGCTGGGTTCGCTGCCATCCAAACTGTAATAGATCGCGGCTCCAGCGGTGGAGCTGCTCATCGTAAGTTCGATCGGAGCGGGAAAGCTTCCGGGCAGGGGATCGAAGACAGGTGCGGCAACCGTACCGGTGATCGTGAAAACTGCCGTGTGGACATTGCTGGGATATAGGCCTGGATACTGAGCGAGCGTCTTGATCTCGGTGGTCTCGCTGATCTCGAGAGGCTCAGTGTAGAGCAATGCTGTATCCGGGTCTGGCTCACTGCCGTCGAGGGTGTAGTATACATCTGCCTCGGCGGGATTGGTGGAGCCACTAATGCTCACCAAGATCGGCGTGCTACTGTAGCCAGGCTCAGGATCGAAAACAGTGCCGTTGGCATAAGGCAGAAAAACTGTCTTCGTCCGCACATCGTAGTAATAACTGTATGTTTCGCTGGTTTGCCAATCCTCAAGATAGGCTTTGAAAGTGATCCAGGTGGGGTTGGCAACTTGGATCTGCTGGCCGTTTGTGTAAACCAGCGCGTTGGGGTTATCCGGATCGGGCAGGCTGTTATCCAAAGTGTAATAGACAGTCGCTCCCGCAGGCGTGGCACTTAGTTCGGCAATTTCCACCGCCAGCGTTTCGCCCTGGTCGATCAGGTAAAATTCTCCCTCCGGCAAAGGCGGCGGGGTCAGTGTGTGCGCCAGGATTTGAACCGATCCCGTCACTTGATAGGTCTGAGACACAATTTCGCTGTCCAGCCAGCCAGCCCGCATTGCCAGGGCTCTGATTGTAAGAGTCGTTTCGGCGGGGACAGTTATCGGAAGCTCGTACTCCTCGGTGCCTGGGTTTTCAGGCTCAGGATCGCTACCATCAATAGTATAGTAGATCGTGGCTTCCGAATTGGAACTGTCAAGAGCCACCTCCACCGGCAGGTAGTATAGCCCGCCCAGAGGAGTGAAAGCCGGCTCAGCCACCGTCCCGGTGATCCTGTATGTCTGGCTCTCGACCTGCGACAGAGGAAATCCGGGATAGCTGAAAATCGCCTGGATGGTCACGTTGTTTTCCACGTCCGTAAGCGCATCCACTGCTATCGGCGCAGTATAAACCGCCGATTCCTCGGTGGGCGTAGTGCCATCAGTGGTATAGAAAATCTCCGCACCGGCAAAACCGGCTGGGGGAGCAAGCGCCACCTCTATCCCGCTGGTGTAGGTGCCTCCCGGAGGAGCAAAAAGCGGACCGAAGGGGCGAACGATCACGGTCCAGACGATGCTGTCCGTAGCCTCGCCGTCCGAAACTTCGCAGCTTATTGTCTGGGTGCCGGGAATGTCAAATTGCAGCTCCAAACTGGCGGTAGTGGAAACCACGTTGGAAAATGGCGTTCCGTCCTGGCTGCCGCTATGCGTCCAAGTGTAGGTCAGCGGATCATCCTCCACATCTTCCGCGGTAACGGAAAAGGCCAGTGACTCGCCCTGATCTGTGGGCTGGGTCAATTCCTCCGGCTGCCAAACGCTAATCACCGGCGCATCATTCACGTTGAGCACATTAATATAGATCGTGATGCTGCTGAAGCCATTGGATAGCCTGTCCACCGCGGTCAGTTCATAAGTGGCGATGCCAAAATAATCCTGCTGAGGCGTGAAAGTCACCAAAGAACCTGTCACTGGAGGCGCCTGGGTAACCACGATGGGATAATCGGCATCCAGGACGCTGAGATTAAAGTTGGTGGGGTCAGCTGAATCCACGCAGCTGACGTAATTCTGAAATTCAAGCTGTAGAGCGGTCTCTTCGTCTGTGTAAAACATATTGCCGTCTGGCAGGCCGCTCCAGATGGGCTCGTCAGGCACAGGGGTCACATTTATGCGGATAACTGCCATCGCATCCGTCCCGCTGGCCCCATCTGAAGCAACCAGGACCAGGAGTTCGAACCCGTTCCAGTTTTCAACGATTGGTTGTAACTGAAGTTTGAACGGATCGCCCGGATCCGGCTGTGTAACCGTGAAACGCGTTGAGGGAACAAGAAATGACAAGGTCAGGGCAAGGTTGTCCGGATTGTTGATATGCCGGCTAAAGTCCTTGATCCAGGCCACGTCTTCCAAAAACGTACCTGTCCCAGGATCGGCGATATCGGTCGCGTCCGGTAGATTGTAGGGCGAGGCATCGAAATTGAAGGAAAAATTCCTCGTCTGAGCATTGGTTTTGGCAATCTGCTCCATTAATTCCGAAGAGGCCTCCGAAGTCGCCTGATTTATCAGGGCTCCGGTTTGCGCGAAGAGAGCGAAAGCGCTCAGTATCACGATCACGATAAACATAATCTTTTTCATGCTCTATCTCCTTCCAAGAGTGTTTATGGCAGTAGTTAAAGTTCTATCCGCCCCGCAAGTTCCGGTGCCACCGGCTGAAGCTGCGCAGCTTAATAAGTTCTTAGCTAAATACAGTATTTTAATCATTAAGCCAAGTTATCTTCTCTTTTCATGCTGTCAATGAATATTATGGGCACTTTCCAAACCGGGTGGATACCGGTGCCAGCCAAATCGGATAAGCCTGGAGGGCGACAGACCGATAGCGAGGGTGTGGAGAAACTGCTTCAGCTGTTTCGGAACCCCTCGTTGCAGGAACACTTCTCCACTTAAAAAGGCCCCACCCCTCCCTGGAAAAACCGCCAGGTTTTTCCGGGGAGGGGTGGGGAAATAGGACCTCCATACGCACTGTTTTCGGAGGAGGGGCTCCGCTGCGCTCCGCACCCTCGCTATGGTTCTGTCGCCCTGCGGGCTGGACCATCTCAGGTTTGAATGAGTGCCGATTATTCAGGAAACTTGAGAGCACAAAAGAGCCGAAGGCAGGGAATCTGGCTTCGGCTCAAGGTATCTCTAATTGGTATTTATATTATTGTTTGTCTCTCACACTGGCCAAGCGGGTTTTTAGCTCTGACCAGAGTATTTTTTCTCTGGAACTGTTCAGCGCTGCCAGGACATCCCTTTCGCCATCACGATAGAACTTCACCGCCACCACCCGGTAGAACATGGCGTCCCTGAATAAGGCAACCTCGATGTGGAGGGTGGATAAATTTACCGTGGAGGTTTCAACAGATGTGTAAAGTTAGTATAACGATTCTAATCTTTGGATTTCAGAACGTACTTGTCGAGTTATTAGAATACAAGGGTCAAAAAGTCCTATTATAACCAACTAACCCATCAACCGCACTATATCCTCTAATTCTGCTGGTGCTTAAGATCAGCGCCAAAATCAACCATAAAACCTTGCTTTGTGTCTTCATGTTTTCCACCACGATGAGAATATAATCTATGTTCCACAAGGAAAAATAATAGCGATAGATTTGTCAAGGCATATTCGGCCTTCTCAGATCCCCCCGTTTTTCAAACATGGTGTGATAAGCTTTTTCCCTGCTTGCCATTTCCCTTCGTAAGGGATCAACATTGTAACGTGACATAGAGCTAAAACAAGTCGCCCAAAGTAGGAGCTCTCAAGCTGTCATATACGTAGCGGTGGATTTGATCCGGCAAGACGGAAGGCGGTGGCTTCAGCCACCGTACTTAAAAAACGGCATGATGACAAAGACTATCTCCGGTTGGCTTTAGCCACCGGCCAGAATAAGATAAAGAGGGGCCGGAGCTTAAAAGCTCCGGAATTCGTCTTATTATTTCCGCGGATTACGGGATACGGTGGGTGGAGCCACCCCCTTTCGTCTTGGTGATACATGTCTTGTGCGGGTTTAACAATTAACAATTTGAAGCTTCCACAAGATACAATTTAGAGCTTCCTCAACAGGCAGTTTAGAGCTTCCACAAGATGCAATTTAGAGCTTCCGCAAGATGCAGTATAAAGCATCCGACACAGGCAATTTAGAGGCCAGGCTGTAACGATTTACGGGGTTCTTGTCTTCCACTGGACAATCTCCTTTTGATCGTTGAATCTGTAAACTTTTTTAGGGCGAGGCATGAAATCCGCCTCTCCCCCATCACTCACAATCGCATACAATACTACATCTTTGAAGCTGCGACTGTAACTAACTGCTTTTGTTGCTTTGCGTTTCATTATTATACCTCACTTTAGCTGTCAACCAAAATAAGGAAAGACCAGCTATCATTACGGTTACAGAGTCTCACTTAATTCTGCAAATCGTATCACATTGGCTGCAAATCTTCTGAAACAGCGGAGGGCGAGTATCACCGTTTCTGCAAATGAGTATCACCATTTCTGCAAATGGAGTTCCACTGAATTCTGCAAATGAGATTTCTCAACTACATACATACAAGAACGTTAGATTGTTATTGATACAAATCTGATATTTACCTCCCAAAAACATGAAAATATCACCATTTCTGCAAATGAGTTTTCAACATGCTTCCAATGCAGCACTTATGCTTGTATGTTCCCAATCTGGTATCTTCGCATTTCTTATCATATTGTGCAGAAAGAACTTGACCACGGTTGCGACTGGTTCTAAGTAGAACCCATAAGTTAACAGTCGGGTAACCGAGAAAGGAGATCAAGATGAACAAGCAAAACAAGAATGGCAAAGAGAAGGCAACGCTGGAGCAGATGGTGAAATCAGGCAGCCAGATCGTATTGATGAGAGAGGATGGCACGGAGCAGCCAATTGAAGCCCTGGCAGAGAAGGCAGATGTATTGAAGTTAGGATCGACCATGAGGGTAATCGAGATGGATAAGACTGGTTTGGATGTTGAAAGCGATCCGGTGGTTGATGATCCATACGCTGGTGAGTTCCACTACAAGAGCTGGTGGAATCAGTTCCGGGGACCCTGGTTACAATCGGAGAAGATGACAGTGGAAGAAATCAAGTTTAAAGCCGATGATGCCTGGGAATGCGGAGATTACAAGGAAGTAATCAATCTG
>CAXYWN010000158.1:0-5240 GCA_964292625.1 uncultured bacterium | reverse complement strand
TGGGCAAGTTTTTCCACCCTTTGAGAGGGGTCACTGCGGGCCAGCCATTTTTGGAAATGGATGAAGCTGCCCTCGCTCCCGGAAAGCGGGATTTCTTTGGCGCTCTCTTTTCCACAGAAATCTTCCCAACCGGAAATGGGCAAGGCGGAAAAAACAAAGTAGAGGGTTTCAATGCTGTGATCCCTGCCTGGCAGGGTTACCGCCCCAAATTGCTGAGCCCAGGGTTCCCTGGCCTGGATGCGGTTGTCGGGATAAAGATGGGTGGGGAAAACCAGGCTGACGCTGTTGTCCGGCAGGAAGTCGAAGATGTAGAGGTAACCGTCGCTGTTGGCGGTGGCGCTCACCCGAAAACGCTCACCATCGCGCAGCAAAGTTTCGCTCAGTTCCACTCTAAGGTTATAAGCGGAGTTGTAAGAGCGGGCGAGCTGGATTATTTCAGCCTTGTAATGCATCCGATAGAATAGTTTGGAACTGTCTCCCCGGTAATCTTCTTTCAGAACCTGCTCGGATTCGAAGCGGCCTGCAGAAGAGGAGAGCATGAAGATGCTTTTGGCGGTGCTTTCATCGAAGCTGGAATTCGTTTCCACATACATGTCGGTGAGCAGGGAAGTGATGGTCACTTCCACCGGCAGGGCTTTCTGCAGCGCCAACTCGCGGATGAAAGAGAGAGTCCTGTCCCGCGCTACCTGCGGGGAAACGCTGAGGTCAAAAACCAGGAAGGTATCGATCTCCACGCACACCTTTCCGTCCACAAGCACATTATGGTGAATTGTCTGGGAACTGCCCTGGGGTCTCTGAATAAAGTTACCGCTGTCCTCATCCCTGCCATCAAAAGTGGCAAAAGCATCGGATGAAGCAGACCGTGACGCCGCGGCGTCACTTTCCTCTCCAATTGCCTGCTTCCGGTTGGCTGTGCAGCCGGTGGCGGACAAAAGCAACAAAGCCACTGCCAGCGGGACTGCAATAATCCGGAAGGCTGTTTTTACCACTGCACCAAGACCATGTTGGGATCCCCGCTTTGCAGCTGGGGATCCTGTTCGCGGCCCATCCGGCGGGCCCGGATACCCACGTTCTCGCCCAAATAGTCATTCAGCTCCGCCTGGGTAATCTTCTTATCCCTGTTGGTATCAGCGTCTCCGCGCAGGCCCTTCATCAGGAAGTAGGAAAAGAGGCCGTGCTGCATATCCGGATAGGAACTGGCAATCTGGGACCCCGTGGCGGCGGAGAAAACCGAGACATTGGCTGCCACGGAGGGCAGTTCCGGGCTGATGAAGACAGGTTTGGCACCGGCCAGGATGATCTCGTTGCTGCGGGTGCCACCGCTGAAGCAGCTATCCAGAAAGATGGTGACCTGTTTCGCTTTGAGCTTGCCGAGGTTGGTGTAAAGCTGCTGCAGAGGATAGCCTGTGTTGACAGCAAAATTGGGGTTGCCATCGTGAGGGAGCAGGTAAGCTTCGCTGCCGGCGGCGTCAGGAGCACCGTGGCCGCTGTAATAGATAAAGATTTCGCTGTCCTTCTTATTGGCATTTTTATCCAGCCAGCCCTTGGGATTGAAAACAGCCTGGAACTCACCCAGGGTGGCTCCGTCATCATTTTTCACATAGATGTTTTCCACCGGGATGCCCAGCACGTTTTGAAAGTATTCCTGCATGAACTCCGCGTCCCGCCTGGCATACTCCACCCGCTGCACATTGCGATAGGTTTCGATGCCGATGATTACGCCCCAGCGGTTCTTTTGTGGCTTGCCATACACCGGGATGCCCTGATCCACATCAACCGACAGGGCTGGCGCCGTGCCTATGGTCAAGTTGCTTTCCCGGCCGGATACCACCATCTGGTCGGCAGTCCGCTCCACCCGGTTGAATGCCAGGTTCAAAGGCTGAGCCAGCTTGCTGAATTGAGATCTGCTTTCTTTGAGGTCCAGCTTAATGTCCAGTTTTGTGGCGGTTTTGGCGGTGATGATATCAAAGACCACATCCTTGTAGTCACCTGGCTCCATGTTACCCAAATTGAAAGTAGTTTCAGTGCTTAGCCCATAAAGAAATACATCCTCACCTTTAACAATCTGAGCGATCACATTGCGAGCGGTGCCCCGTCCCCGGTTGTGCACCCGGACCCTGATTGTCACAAACTCGGCAGTCTCAATCTTGCCGTTATTGTTATAATCGTCGATGCCGATGTCCGCGATGCAGAGGTCCGGTGGTTGCAAGGCCCGAGTGGGGAAACTCAGGATTTTGTCATCTGGAGGAAAGCCGTTCTGCTCGCTAAAGCGGATGTTCAGAGAAACCTGACCGTCCTTGATCTCATTTCCGCCCACCAGTTGAACTTCTTTGGTGATTTGTTCTCCGGGTTTCAGCTCACCGAAATAGATGCTGTTGGGATAACTGGTCCCAGCAACCGTGCCGAGGTCGAACCGGGCTTCCACCATGTAGGCGTTGCCTTTACCCGTGTTTTTCACCGTGATGCTCACCCGGGCTGTCTCCTCCGCGTCCAGCATATTGTTGCCGCTGGGTTCGCTGAATGCAACAACGGCGGAAAGAGCAGGCGGAATAAGGGCGATGGAGGATGGTGTGCCAGCCAGAGCCGGGGCTCTGTCGGTGGAGGAAAATTTGCCGGCGGAACCGGAAAGCTCTGCTTCCAGATATGTCCATTGCAGGTTCTCATCCAATTGCCGGGTTACCTTGAGCTCATATCTGGAAAAATTGTCTTTCACCTGGGAACCCTTGGCCAAGGGAACAACGATGTCAAAACTCCGTTCGGGTATTGTGACCTTAAACTTTTGCGTATCCGCGTTATACGCCCCCAGGGTACCCTTTAGGACAACAGTCTCGCGCGATTGTGAGAGCAAGGACTGCAGATTGTTCTGCATTTTAGCGCGCCGGCTGGTATCAGCTGACCTGGCGTCCCGGACTTTTTGTTCATACTCCGCCTTGACTGCTTTAACCCGGTTGGCGGCATCAGTTTTACGCTGTTCAAACTGGGCTGTGGTCTCAAACTCCCCTTTGACAGGGTTTTGGAGCGAAGCCAGTTTGGCGTCCCTCTCCGCCTCCAGCGGGGCGGTTGAAAAGGGCGCGTCCAGCCAACTTTTCATTGCCCGCACCTCGTCCAAGGAACTTGCCCCCAACAGGCAGCAAAGCGCTACCAAAACCATAAGTGTGGATACTAATTTCACCTTAACCTCACATTTCATGTTTAAAATTGTATGATTTTTGTTTCCATTATCCTGTCAAGCATTTTGTCCCTTGGCAGCCATGTTTTGCGGTCTCCAAAGAAAAAAGAAACAAAAAAAAGCAACATCAGTTAGCCCTGGCTACCCGAAACCCGTAGTCGTAGTCCCTGCGGTCGGGATCGAAGTTGCCGCGGTCGGCCACCCGACAGTAGTAGTCGCCGTTGCCCCAGGAACCGCCACGCAGGTCGCGGTACGAGCCCGAACCCGCCCCTTTCGGGTCAGGGCCCTGGCTCTTGGCATAATAACCGCTATCATACCAGTCCCAGCACCATTCCCAGACATTGCCGCTCATATCATAAAGTCCCAGTTCGTTGGCTGCCTTGGTTCCCACCTTGTGAGTCTTGCTGCCGGAGTTCTCATAGTACCAGGCAACAGCGCTGATGTCATTTGAGCCGGAATACTTGTAAGCTTTGCTTTGCCTGCCTCCCCGGGCCGCGTATTCCCATTCCGCCTCCGTGGGGAGACGATAACCGTCGGCGCTCCAAGCGCAGCTGATATTGACCCCGCTGCCACTGTAGCAGGGGCTGAGACCTTCTTTTACACTGCGTTTG
Organism: uncultured bacterium; assembly: GCA_964292625.1. Classification (GTDB taxonomy): domain Bacteria; phylum Cloacimonadota; class Cloacimonadia; order Cloacimonadales; family Cloacimonadaceae; genus Syntrophosphaera. The sequence continues at coordinate 1,460 of CAXYWN010000158.1, read as the reverse complement.
TTGCAGTAGTCCACCGCGTCGTACCAACTGACCTGTTCCACCGGCAGATCGTCGCCCTTGAAATGTGAGGGATTGGAGCCCATTACCTCAGTCCACTCCTTCTGGGTTAGCTCGTATTTACCGATCCAGAAAGAGGACAAGATAACTTGGTGAACGGGTTTTTCGTCGCTTTCCCCGTCATTCGAACCCATCTGGAAAGTGCCGCCCTCAACCCATACCATATCCTTGGGAAAAGCTTTGGCTGTGATCCTGAACTGCCATCCCTCTGATTCGAAGCCTTCCATAATAGGCTCCCAAAATATCCGCAGGTCTTTGCCCGCTGCACAGAGTTCGGTTATGCCTGCCCCGGCCAGGTAGCGGAGCTTGGTCAGTTGTCTGTCTGCCTTGTAAGGCACGGCTTTGATTTGATATAGTTCATCAGCTTTTCCCTCCAGGTCGAAGCTGACCTTGTAATAGCGCAGTACCGGGTCCTGCTCCACCCGGATGTTCGTCACTTTCTGGGCAGGGAGGGCCATACAGGCCAGCAGGGCCAGAATCAGGGCCAACGCGTGTTTCATGAAATGGCGCACCTCTGTATTTTTCATGTTTGCATGGTTGGGGAAGGGTCATAATTTGTCAATGTATTCTTTGGAGAGTGAGTGCCAGGCTTTGATTTTTCGCTGACTGGCGCCACGGCTCCACATTCCGTTGTCAGGCCAGAAACAAACGTCATTCCGGGGTGTCGGGGTCCCCGCGGAGGAGCGCAGCGAGTCCATGGGATGCTGAAGGGTCACCGGAATCCAGGCGCTCCCTGCTGAGGCAGGTCGCCCTGGAATGACGTGGATCAGATCCAAATGAAAAAGGCGTCAGTGATGGCGGCTACCTACTCTCCCACACAATTGCTCATGCAGTACCATCGGCGTAAGCGGGCTTAACTACTGTGTTCGGGATGGGAACAGGTGTGGCCCCGCTGCTGTGACCACCATCACTGACGCCTTAAACATCAGAATGGGTTCCGCGGCTTGAGTGTGAGTCTATCACACAAAATATATAGGTGAAAGCCAATCGACTTATTAGTATCACTCGGCTGAATGCGTTGCCGCACTTACACCTGTGACCTATCAAGGTTGTAGTCTCCAACCTGTCTAATAGGGAAATCTAATCTTGGAGCTGGCTTCCCGCTTAGATGCTTTCAGCGGTTATCCTCTCCGAACGTAGCTACCCGGCAATGCAATTGGCATCACAACCGGTACACCAGAGGTTCGTCCACACCGGTCCTCTCGTACTAAATGCAGAGCTCCTCAAATTTCCTGCGCCCACGAAGGATAGGGACCGAACTGTCTCACGACGTTCTGAACCCAGCTCGCGTAACTCTTTAATCGGCGAACAGCCGAACCCTTGGGACCTTCTTCAGCCCCAGGATGAGTTGAGCCGACATCGAGGTGCCAAACACCGCCGTCGATATGAACTCTTGGGCGGTA
>CAXYWN010000157.1:0-5321 GCA_964292625.1 uncultured bacterium | reverse complement strand
ATTGAAAGGCTTCCCCGGCCCCATCTGCGCCTGGATCAAGGGTAATTCCGACGCCGCCCTCTCCGCGAGTTTGGACGAAGTGGTTGGCATCGTGCAGGGCGATTGCTCAAACGGCGCTTCTCTGACTGCGATGCTGGTGGAAGAAGGCCTGCCAATCTGGCATTTTTCCTTTCCCCAAGAACGCACGCGAGTAGCCCTTGATGCCGAAGTCCGCAAACTGGAAGAGCACTTTGAGGTTAGCCGGGATGAGGTGACGCAGGTCAAGCGGCGGCTGGACACCATCCGCGCCAAGCTGAAAACCTTGGATGAGTGGACTTGGAAAGAGCGGATCGTCAGCGGCAAAGAAAACCACATTTGGCTGGTCAATTCCTCTGATTTCCAAGGCGATCCGGATCGCTACGAGGAAGAGCTGGATTTCTTCATGCGCGAAGCTTCTCAGCGCGATCCCTTTCCTGCCGGACTGCGTTGTGCATATCTCGGCGTGCCACCCATTTACCGGGATATTTACGACAGAATCTCCGAACAGAATGCGGAGGTTGTTTTTAACGAGGTTCAGAGGCAGTTTGCGATGCCTTCCTTACTACCCGACATAATCGACCAATACTTGGTTTACACCTATCCCTACAGCGTTTTTGAGCGCCTCGTTGACATCGAAGGCCAGCTCGCTCTTCGCGATATCGATGTCGTGATTAGCTACACTCAGTCCTTTTGCCATCTGCAGATTGACAACATTCTCCTCAAAAGGCACATCAAACTGCCTTTCCTCACCCTCGAGGGCGATCAGCCGGAAGCGCTGGACAATAGAACCCTACTGCGCCTGGAGAGTTTTTTCGAGGTACATGGATGAAGCGAGTGCTGCTGGCCATGAGCGGCGGCATCGATTCCGCGGTGAGCGCCATCCTGCTTTTGGATCAGGGCTATGAAGTTTTCTGCGGCACGATGAGCCTGCAACACCCCGATGAAATGGATAACGGAATTCGCAGCGGCTGTTTCGGTCCGCAGGAACAGGAAAGCCAGGAAATGCTGGCCAGAGTCTGCTCCCTCCTGGGCATCGAAAGCCTCACAGTTAACTTAGGCAAAGATTTCGCGAGCGAGGTTCTGGACTATTACCGCTCCACCTACCTGGCAGGCCGCACCCCCAACCCCTGCGTGGTTTGCAACCAGTTTCTTAAGTCCAGTCTCTTACCCCAAGGAATACGCAGCCTCGGAAGAGATTTCGACTTCTTCGCCACCGGCCACTACGCCAGGACGAGGTTTGCTGATGCATCCGGACGCTGGCAACTGCTGAAAGCTGTCGATCCCCTCAAAGACCAGTCCTATTTCCTCTGTCTGCTCTCGCAGGAACAGCTTGCCACCACACTATTTCCCCTGGGCGGCTTCACCAAAACGGAGGTGCGCAAGATCGCTCTCTCCAGAGGCTTGGATTTTTTGCTTAGCAAAGCCGAAAGTCAGGATTTTGTAAGTGAGGAAGATCACCTTCGCCTGTTTTGCGAAAGCTCGATCCAGCCTGGCCAGATGGTCGATCCCGCGGGCAAGGTCGTGGGCAGCCACCGCGGCCTGATCCATTACACCATCGGCCAACGCCGGCATCTGGACCTCAGCGGGATGACCGAACCCTGGTATGTTGTTGGACTCGAGCCCGATCTTAATCGCTTGGTTGTGGGCCCGCAAAATTACCTTTACCAAGACCAGCTCACCGCTGAAAAGGTCAACTGGGTCTCAATTCGCCCCCTTACCGGTGAAACCCGCGCCGCAACCAAGATTCGGCTTGCCCACGCCCCCGCGCCCTGCACTTTGCGCCCACTGGCCAACGGCGCGGTTGAGGTGATCTTCGACGAGCCGCAACTTTCCGTCACTCCAGGCCAGTTCGCTGTTTTCTACGATGGCGAAATACTCTTGGGGGGAGGGACCATAATCTGATGTATTACGCTTTGAAAGTATTGATCTAAGCCTGAATACGAGAGGCAAAACTCCGTCAGGCGAAGCTGACTGAAACGGAGTAGCAGAGGGAAAACACCCGGAGGGAAGATTCAGATTGACATAAAGGTTAAGGCCAAAAGGATGGGAGTATGATTAGTGTAAAATGGGATAAGAATCGCTGTCCAGCGAACATCGAACTGCCATCTGGCTGGGTTTTCTTTATTTTCCGGCAGGGAGAAAAGCCGCTGTGGTGTGGCATCACGCCCAATCTGGCTCAGCGTTTACAGGTAATCCGTCAAAAAGCGGAAACCGACCCCCGCTACGCCGAAACCTCGCAACTGGCAGACACTCTGCAGGTTGAGACTTATCCGCGGGCAATCGACGCACTTATCCGCAGCAAAGTCTTCCTCAAGCAGAATCAGCCCGCTTTTCAGCAGGCGATGCAGCCCAGCCGGGATTACGCCTATCTGGCCATCGACGGACACCGTTTCCCCTTTGCCTCGATCAAAGAGGACACCAACGACGACTGGACCTATGTGGGCCCCTGGCGCAGGCGTTTCTTCCTGGGCGACTTGATGGACAGCCTGGCGCGCATTCTCAAAATTCCCTTTTGCGAAACGGCCAACTATCCCTGCGAAAAGCTCGAGACTGGCATCTGCAAAGGATATTGCCTGGCCCTCTCAGAAGACGTCGCCGAACCCGAAAAGCCAGACCTTGACAAGCTCGATGCCCTCCTCCGCGAAGCTTATCTGCGCCCGCAAAATGGCATTCTGGAATTGCTTTCCCAAGAACGCGAACGCTATTTCGCCGATCTCGAATTTGCCAAGGCCGACCTGCTGGACGATGAGATCGACAACTTCAGCCATTACCGGGACTGGCTTAATTTCTTCTATGTAACCAAATCGTTGACCTTTACCGAAGATGATTTCGGCGTTGAGAACGGTCTGCTGAGCTGGTGCGTTTATGACGGCATCAGATACCAATTCTCAACCAAGCCTGTGTCATTTCGGGAAAACGAACGTCTGGCAATCAACCTGAACGATACCGACGAAGCGCGTTTGCTCTATGAATATCATCTGAAACACCACAAAGGATAAACTATGCACGAACAAATTGTCAATTTAGATATTGTCATCAGCAGCCATCAGGGCAAAGTGAGGGACATCTACGACCTCGGCGACAAACTGCTGATCGTTACCAGCGACCGTATTTCTGCCTTCGACGTGGTTTTCCCAGACATTCTCCCTGGAAAAGGGGTCATCCTCAATCAGATCGCGGCGCAGATCTTTAAAACCACATCAGATATAGTTCCCAACCACTTTATAACCGATCAGGTCGATGAGTTTCCGGAAGCTTTCAGGCCTTTTCATTCCTACCTGCAAGGACGCAGCATGCTGGTGAAAAAACTGCGCGTGATCCCCATCGAATGCATCGTGCGTGGCTATATCAGCGGCTCCGCCTGGAGCGAATATCAAAAGGCCCGGACCATTGGTGGCATGCCGATAGAAGAAGACTTGCAAGAAAGCCAGAAATTTGCCCGTCCGCTCTTCACCCCGTCCACCAAGGCTACCGAGGGCCACGACATAAATATCAGCTACGGTCAGATGTTGGGCCTCATGGACCGCAGAATCGCTGAATATATCAGGGATAAATCCCTGGAACTCTATGCATACGCCCATGCCAAGCTGCGAGCGAAAGGCATTGTGCTGGCTGATACCAAATTCGAGTTCGGCGCCCTGGGCAACGAGATCCTGCTCGCCGACGCAGCTCTGACCCCTGATTCCTCGCGCTTTTGGGACCTGAGCCAATATGTGGTCGGCACCAGCCCCGCCAGCTTTGATAAGCAAATCGTGCGCGATTACCTGACCGGCACCGGCTGGAACAAACAAGCCCCCGCCCCCCATCTGCCGCAAGAAATCATACAAAAGACGCTCGACAAGTATCGGCAGATCCGAGATATGATAATTGGAGACAATGAATAAATGACCAAGATAATTTGTATAGTTGACGACGAAGAAGGACTGATCGTTGATTTGAAATTTCAGTTGGAAGACCTGCGCCCGAAGTGGAAAATAATGGGTTTCAGCAATGGTTTGGATGCCCTCAAAGAGATCATCACAGGCGATATCGACTTGGTGATCACCGACATCGCCATGCCGGATATGGACGGCTACGAGCTGTATTGGCGGATAAAGGACTACAATCCGGTTTTGCCCGTGATCATGATGACAGGCTTTGGCTACGACCCCGAACACGTGCTGGTGCGGGGCAAATCCGACGGCCTGCAGGACATCCTCTTCAAACCCTTCGATATCGAAAAACTTATCGCTTTGATCGACCTGAAACTCAATCCGGAAGGGTGATTGGACCCACAGGACTTCATTGCCCGAAATCTGCTGCGCCGCTCGCCGCTAAGCGACCTGCTGAACCCTCTCGGCGCACTTAACGCCCTGATCCAAACTCAACGCCGGAAGCATCTTTCCGCCAAAGCCTGGCGTCCTCCCTGCAAGGTGATCAGCATCGGCAATCTCGTGAGCGGTGGCAGCGGCAAAACGCCTTTCTGCATCTATCTGGCCGGACTTTTGCGCGATTCCGGTTTTCGGGTGGCAATCTCGCACAGAGGCTATAAAGGCAGGCTGGAAAACACCCCCGCGCTGGTCTCCGACCGTCACCAAATCCTTTGTGAAACAAACGAAGCTGGCGACGAAGCGTATCTGATCGCAAAGCGACTGCCCGCCATTCCGGTGGCGGTGGGCAAACAGCGCGTCGCAGCCGTTTCGCTGCTTTTAGCTGCATATCCAGACCTCGACTTCGTGCTGCTGGACGATGCCTTTCAGCACCTGGATATCGCCCGGGACCTTGACATAGTCTGCTTCGATTCCGCAACCGGCTGCGGCAACGGCCGCGTAATTCCCGCCGGTTATTTGCGCGAACCCCTTTCCGCCCTCAAATCAGCCTCCCTGCTTGTAGTCACTCATAAACAGGCTTACAGGGGTCCAAAAGCCGAAAATGGCCTCTGGGCGGGATTAGCCCCGAACCTGCTCCACTGCAGGCTGCAAGCGCGGGATTGTGTGACTGTGGAAGGGGAATCTGTTCAGATTAAGTCTCTGGTGGGGAAAAAGCTTTTATTGATCAGTGGCATCGCCGGCCCCGATTCATTTGAAGAAACGGTAAAGGCGCTGGGGCTTGGCTGGCTACACCATTTTTGCTATCCGGACCATTATCCGTTCACTGACCAGCAAGAGTTGAAGAGGATTGCGGCAATCACCCATAAATACAGCGTTGACAGCATTCTCTGCACTGAAAAAGACCTGGCCAAGCTGGCCCGGCATCAAATTCTAAGGGATAAGCTGCTGGCTTTGAGGATGGATCTGAGCTGCCCGGATGAGGACAAATTGATG
>CAXYWN010000156.1:0-5323 GCA_964292625.1 uncultured bacterium | reverse complement strand
CCCCCAGAAAACCCCCCGACTTTTTCGGGGGGGGGGCCGGGGTCTCTTTTGGTAGTTAGTTGTACTTCTAACGAGGGGTTCCGACCCGGCTAAAGCCGCGTCTCCACACCCTCGCTATCAGTCTGTCGCCCTCCGGGCTGGCTTTTTTTGGCTGGTACTGGGGTACCCCACTCGATTTGAAAGTGTGGCGACTTCAACCCCCAAAATCACCGCAATTAAAATGAACAAAAAAAACCCGGCGTTTTGTGTCACACCGGGTCTTCGTATCAGGGATAGGGAATTATTTAAGCAGCACGGCCTTGGTCTGATAGACCTGCGTGCCTGCGTTCATTATGATGTAAAAGACGCCGTTGGCCAGGGTCTGGCCCTTATAGTCGGTGCCATCCCAGGTGATTCGGTAGTTTCCGGATGCCTTGCTGCCCAGATCATAGTTTTTCACGATCTGGCCGCGAGTGTTATAAATCTTGAAACTCACGGTGCTTTCCCTGGCCAGGCTGAAGGGGATGAAGGCCAAGGGATTGAAGGGATTGGGATACACGGATTTCAGTTCGGTGACCAGCGGAATCTCGGGAGTCGGGTTATCGCCGCTGGCATTGTAGAACATGCTCACAGGGCCATGGAAATTCACGGTTCCGTCGAGGTCGTTGGTCTGCAGCCAGTAGTAATAGGTACCGGTCTCAGTGATATCTCTATCGGTGTAAGCGTAGGTCTGCTGCTGCGAGCTGTTGGTCGCGGCAATCATCGGGCTTACAATCTCCGTGTCAGAAATCTGCTTGCTGTTGGCGCGGTAAACGTAATACCCCTGCATTCCTGTCTCGCTCTGGGTTACCCAGATGAGGGTGATGTGATTATCAGCGGAGATGGTGGCGGTGAAGGAGGAAAGCTGCACCGGTAGGGTGGGAAGGTCCTCTCCGGTGACCAATATATTGTCGATGGCAAAGCTGGGACGGTAAGCTCCAGATCCGGAAATTAGGCGGGAAACAAGCCTAATCTGGACCATAGGTTGGTTGTTGCACACAGCAGGCAAAACGATTGACCTGGGCTGTGAATCCTGGGGTGTCGTGGTCTTTTTAGTTTGGAGAACTGTATTATTCTGATACTCGAGGCCTAAGAGAGTCGTAAAATCGCCTGAGGAGCCAATCCTGTATTGTAGCGTTGCCCCGTTGATATGATTAGATGACAGGTAACCATATGGATTACGAATGGTCATTATATCATAGTTGAGCAAGATGTTCTGTTTCCCGCTGGTATCAAGAGCAAAGACTATCGCCAAACTGTTGTCGGTGGGATCCAGCAGGCCGATCTTATTCCTGTAGTTGTGGATGGCGGCGGTAGTCGTGCTCGCATCACCGGAGGCATTCAGACTTCTGTTATAGTCTGGCGGATCGATGCAATATTCCGTTGTGGGGAGAGCATTCATTCTTCAGCCAGTGAAGCCATCTGGATATGTGCTCGAAGTGTAGAGCAAGTCGGAAAAATCTTGCAAAAATGGCAGCGCCTGGGGCGTTGGATTAACCTGGGCAAAAGAAAAAACCGACCAGATCAGGAAAATAAAGGCCAATGCGTATCTGTTCATTAGTCTGGGCTCCTTAAAAAAGAGATTTATCTATGGATTCAAAGGGTTATATGGTATTTCTCGAAGTTTGATTGCAAAATCAAGGACTTAGCCATGAGGACGCAGCCAAACTGAATATGCTTGATCCGTAGAGAAAAATTATTTGCTCCGGGCACGGTTAAAGAGGATATTCCCCACTCCCTGCCAGAGATATTTCCAGTCCGTGGCAAAAGGTTTTTACAGTTTCTGCTGTATATAGCTGCGTTCGGATTCCACAATCTCCTCAAAGGTCTGTGGCATATCCGCGTAAAAAGGCGGCATCAGGCCGGGCTTGAATTTCAGCCGCAATTTCTGCATCTCCGGCGGATAGAGCGAAAAATAGTGTTGGCTGAGGGCACGGACTCCCACCAAAGCCAGGTCGCCCTGGAAAAAGTTGAGCAGCTGGGGCAGTTCGTCGATCCAGAGCGCACGCAGAACCCGGCCCCAAGAGGTGACGCGAAAATCGTCCTTGAACTTTCCGCCTTCCTGCAGGGCGTTGGTCTGATAAACGTAATCCTGCAGATACTCACTGTAGGGGTGCATGGTGCGGAGTTTCTTTACGTAGATGATATTTCCGTCTTTGCCCATGCGCTTGAGCCGGATCAGCGGGCCGTAGGTGGGGCTTGGATCTGTGCGGGGCGGCCTTGCTTTTTTGAGGATGAAATGCATCTTGCCGTTGATTTCGCGTTTGTGAATGAGCTCAAAACCGCAGAAATAGAAGCGGCCGAGCATCTCGGTCTCGGACAGGGCGCGGTTTTTACCTTTGGTAATGGCAAAGTACCAGCCTTGCAGGACGGGGAGTTTGGGCATCACCCTACGGAGCAGAAAATCTAAGAAATAGAGCGGCGCTCCGAGCACGGGGGTGAATTGTTTGTAAAACATATCGCGTCTTTGGGTGATGGTCTGGCCGCGACAGATGAAGACGCCGCCATCCAGCAGCAGTTCATTTACCTTGATCAGATAGAGATTGAGACGGCGGGAATCATTGACGCGATGGAGGTTGATGAATAGCTGACGGGAGTTTGGGGCTTCGCTTTCGATATTGAAATAGGCCTCGGAATCCAGGATCAGTGTCCGGGATTTGCAAAAGTGGCCGAGATCCAGATATTCTTTGATGAAGGCAAGCAGCTCTTCCTGCTTATTCAGATAGTTCTTACCCAAATGTTCCAGAATGCTGTCATCTGGCTTGCATTCGGAATAGGAAGGAGCGTAGCTGCTGTGGTTGATGGCCGGAATGCTCTGTGGTTGCTGTTCGAAATGTGCGAGGCTTTGAGATTGCTCCAGAGCCTCGGATTTGGTGACGAGAGACAAGGCCGTGTAATCCCGGTTTTCCTTGCGAAAGCGCAGAGCGTAGAATATACCAACAAAGATAAACACTTCCAGCAAAAAACTGCCCAGCATGGTGCCCAAGACGATCGTGCGGGAGTAGTGGAACTGGCCAAAAACATACATCACGCCAAAGACCACCGCCGCGGCAAAGAGGTCGCACCGCATAATCTGCTTTGCCATCTTGAATCCGCTGGATACTTTTTGCAGCATGTACTTGCCACCCAGGATACTGCTGACTATCCAGATTGCCGTAAAAGAAAAGAGGGAACGCCACCAAACAAAATCAGATAGGATGCGGCGCGTGCCGTCCCTGATCTTGGCCACGAAGAGAAAGGCAAAGATGACGATGAAAACGTTCAGCAGCAGGAGCAGACGACGGGAGTGTTTGTATTTCATATTAAATAGATTAGGGATGAACAGGATAAAAGGGATGATTGGGATATATGATAGATTTATTCAAAAAACTATGTCGCTTAAGCACGTAGTAGATAAATAAATCTCTTACACAATAAGTCATGTTCTTGTCGGTTAGCTCTTGATGCAACATGAGAACGTTAGTGTTCATCTGTAATACCCTATTATCAAAACAAAAATCCCAAAAATCTTGTTCATCTTGTTTACCCTTCATCTCTTTGTATTTCATTTGAATAGATTAGGGATGAACAGGATAAAAGGGATGATTGGGATAAATCATAATGCAAATCGTTTCATGTTTCTTGATAACAACTTTAAAAAATGAATTCCGTCGATAACAAACACAATTGAGCGCCGACGCCGTTTTTCTGCGGTTAAAATGGGTAGCTCCATTCACAACTAATCATTGTAAAAATCCCAAAAATCCCTTTCATCCTGTTCATCCCTAATCTATTCCAAATCCCCTGTTTTCTTCACTAATTTATCCCGGTTCAGATATGTCTTGCGCCGAATCTCTGGTTTCGCACCAAAATTCAGCAACAGACCAACTTCCTTATCTGTAGCCTTGAGATAGTTTTGAAGCTGTAGGATATGGTCATTAACAAGTGCAGAGCTTGCCTTAAGTTCAATGATCACAAGGTTTTCAACCATTATATCGGCAAAATACTCACCAACCGGTGTTTCATCATAAAAGACTTTGATCGGATATTGTGAACGAACCCTTAGGCCGAGATTAGTCATCTCGTGGATCATGGCATTCTCATATACTTTCTCCAGGAAGCCAAATCCCAGAGAGTTATACACGGTATAAAAACAAGAGATAATCTTATCGGTTAGCTCTTGATGCAGCATGGGAACGTTAGGTTCGTTCATCAGTAATATATCATCATAAACTTACACCAGAAATCACATCTTCTGATAGAGGAAAATCCCCAAAATCCCTTTCATCCTGTTCATCCCTAATCTATTTAAAAAATTCCACCGTGCGCTGCAGACCTTCTTGGAAATCAACTCTGACCTCATATCCCAAAAGATCCTGCGCTTTCTGGATCCCCGCCAATGAGTGCTTCACATCGCCAGGGCGCTCGGGCTCGAATCTGGGCTCGACATTCTTGCCCAGGATACCGTTTATCAACCTCACCAGGTCCAGCAAAGTGTAGCGCTCGCCACAGGCGATATTGATCACTTCGCCTGCCGCCCGGGCTGCGGTGCAGGCCTGGATATTCGCCCAGACGTTGTTCTCCACATAGGTAAAATCCCGGCTCTGGCTGCCGTCGCCGTAGATGATGGGTTCCTTGTCCTGCTGGATGAGGCGGATGAATTTGGGGATCACGGCGCTATACTGGGAGGTGGGATCCTGGTTGGAGCCAAACACGTTGAAGTAGCGCAGGGAAACGGTTTCCAGGCCGTAAAGGCTGTAAAAAACCTGGCAATAGCGTTCCTGAGCGTATTTGGTGAGCGCGTAGGGGGACATCGGATTCACCGGCATCGTCTCCACCTTGGGCATGGTCTCGCTGTTGCCGTAGATTGAAGATGAGGAAGCGCAGACTATCCTCTTAACCCCAAATTCCTTGGCCGCTTCCAAGAGGTTGAGCGTGCCCAGAACGTTCACGTCGTTTGTGGTGATGGGGTCATTGATGGAACGCGGCACCGAAGGCAGAGCGCCCTGATGCAGGATATAATCAACTCCCTTTACCGCGGCGCGCACGATGTGGAAGGAACGCAGATCTCCCTCGATGAGGGTGAGATTGGAATCCTTGAGCAGAGGCAGGATGTTTTCCCGCTTGCCTGTGGCAAAGTTGTCCAGAACACGCACTTCCTGGCCCTGCCTGAGCAGTTCTTGAACGATGTTGGAGCCGATGAACCCGGCCCCGCCGGTGACTAAGTATTTCATTATTCCTCAGTTTCACGCAGATCACGCAGAAAAAAGCGCAGATTTACGCAGATTGCTAAATATTGTTCACGTAACGGATTATGGTGTCTTTT
>CAXYWN010000155.1:0-5338 GCA_964292625.1 uncultured bacterium | reverse complement strand
TGGCTTCTGGAATATGCGCGGCTGACGTCGGCGTCCAATACCTCCAGGGATTTGGGGAAGGGCTCAGTCATTTGCAGGACCGGGTTTTCTGTGCCTTCCCTGTATTCCAAAACGTAGTAGTTCGGGGTCGAACGCTGCGTGTTCCAAGAACAGCCAGTGACAAAGATCAATGCCGCCAGAACCCACAGCCATATGAATCGTTTGCTCATGCGTACCTTCCTTTATTTGCCGCGCCAGAGCAGGGCTGGCTGGTCCGAAATCTGCCGCGCGAAATCATTCAAACTTTCGCTGGTTTCGCGCAGATTTTCCAGGGTTTCGTTCAAGTTTACCCGGTTGCGGATCAGAGTGCGGTCGAGGTTGGTGATCAGATTTCCTGCTTTGTTTACGGTTACGGTTAGCTCTTCTGCCAGGCCAGAGATGTTTGCCTCGTTCAGTTTTGCCGTCAGAGCGTTTACATTGGTTATCAAAGCATCGAATTCAGCCGAGGCCAAAATCTGGTTAACGCGATCCATGGCGCCGTTTATTTTGGGACTCACCTGGGCGATATCCCGCGTGGTCATCAGGATCAGAGAATCCGAGCGGGCGCCGATCTTTCCCAGTTGTTGTCTGGTGTCGCTCAGGAGCAGATTGGTGGAGGAGTTGATCTCGGAAATGCTTTTATCCAGATTGGCGCTGATCGAAGTCAATTGTCTGGAAAGATCATCGGTTAGGATTTCCAAGCTGTTCGTGGTGCGGCTGCCGATCCGGTCGATATTCCGCGAGGTCACCGTGGAGATGGAATCCAGGTTCGCGGTCAGGTTATCCGTTATGCGGGAGAAGTTTCCTCCGGCGCTTTCTGTGAGTCCCGATGTGGAAAGGGCGATCTTATTCAGGCTGTTCAGAGTAACTGAGAGTTTGGCGCGGGTTTCGCTGATCAGGCCGCTGGTTTCAGAGAGGATGGAGGCCAGATTGGCCTGGTTTTCTTCCGCGGTCAATTTGTCCAGATTGGAGGCAATCCTATCAACTTTGTCAACAATGGAAACCGCTTTTCCGGAAATCTCATCAATCTGGGTGGATCCGGTTTTGATGAAACTTCCCGGTTTCAAATCCTTGGCGGCGTTGCTCCCTCCGCGGATTTCGACAGCCTTGGTTCCGGTGATGCCCACTAATACTAAAACCGCTTCACTGTCCTCTTTCAGCGGGGTGCCGGAATCGATGTTCAAGGTCAGGATCACACTTTCCACGTCCTTGGGATCGATACCCACCTTGTCCACGTTGCCAATGGGGATGCCTTTGTAATATACCGGGGCTCCGGCTTGCAGGCCAAACACCGATTGGTTCCGGAAACGCAGGTAATAGGTATCCCGTTTCGAGGTGAGTTGTTTGCCAATCACGGCCGCGAAAAACAGGATGATCAATCCCACTCCGGCGATCACAAAGATACCAAGCCTGATTCTGGCTGATTTTGAAGCCATCATACCTCCCGGTCAGGAATTTAAAACGATATCTCCGGTGAGCAACTTACTTTTCAGATGCACCGGGCGCTCTGTAAACAGATTTACTTTTCCCTCGCAGATCACATCCTCGCCAAAACTGATGTCACCAGTGATCTTGAGACTGGAACAGCCAACCAGGGAAGGGATACCGTCTTTGAAGCGTTCCAGCAACTGCTCTATTTTACTGTAATAACGCGCATCCAATTCGATCGGCGGAATGGTTTCGATCCCTCTGCGCAGAACCACCTGATATTGGTCGTTCAGTTCATAGAGGTCGGACCAAATGGTCAGCAGATCGTTGTTCTTTTTCACTGGCGCGAACCTGGAGCGGGGAACCATCAGGGCGCGGGCGCCGTTAAAAACGCTGATGGCGGCTCCCATCGCCGTTTCCAGCTGATATACCGGAGTATCGTCAACGATCTTGGGATTGACGATGAGGGGCAGCAGCATGATGCCGTCTCCGGCGATCAGGTTCCATTGCAGGGCTTTAAGATCGATCCAGAGGTTGTTTGTATTGAAATATTGGTAAAGATTGATGTCTTGAAACTCTTCAGCTTCCTCCGGCGGACACTGCGCTACTTCGCGCAGCATGAGCTGTCCCTGCTTGTCCTGACAGAGATGGCCGCCTTTTTTGTCCGCTTCGGTGCGGGCGCAGACTTCCATCAAAAAGTGGATGTCATTGGCTTCCATATAGGCCGGGATGCAGGTATCGACGGTGGCGCCGAGGTTGTCGGAGTTCGAGACAAAGGCGTAACGATAACCGGCATCGATCATTTTATCCAGGAGCCCCGAAGAGTTCAAGGCCTCGTAGATATCTCCGTGTCCGGGTGGATTCCACATCTGGTCCGGATCCGTGTTCTCATAGGGTTTGAGGTCGTCCTGCCGGATGCGGGGAAACTTGTTCTGCACAAAAGAGATGGGAAGTTTCTGGCGGGTGAGGTCCGGATATTTCTCCAGGTATTGAAGTGTGTCGGCCTCAGTGTTGTAGCTGTTCATGAACATCAACAGCACTTCATAACCAGTTCCTGAACGCAGCGCAAGCACTTGGCGGGTAATGATATCGAGGAAATTCATGTTCCCTTTCACGGGCAAGAGGCTTTTCGCGGCGCTGAGACCCATACTGGTGCCGAGGCCGCCGTTCAGTTTGATCACAGCGATGTTTTTCAGGATAGACTGCTTGCGGTATTGGATCAGGGATGAGTAGTCAATCACGTTTTCCGGGGTAGGCGGATCTATCGCGCTACGCTGAATTGTGCCTTGTTTTCCATCCTGGAGCTGTTTGTAATAGGCGCTGAAAGTTCGAATCGCGCCGTCAGCCAGGCCGGCGGCTTTCATTTGTTTGATGGAGAGATTTATCATCCGGATATCCTCAAACTTTTTTTTTGCTTAGACGGCGGGGGGACAGCTCGCCGAGCATGGTTTCATCCACAGCTTCTGGAACTGTGATGTGACCTTCCTGCTGATGCTTTACGTTCCAATCCCGGACTGTCTGGATGGCGTTGGGGTTGCGGGCCCAGTTGCGGCGTCCCACTCCTCCCATCACGTCCCAGGATAGGGCTGAGGCCACAACCCGGTCCATATAATCGCTACCGTCGAGGACAATTCCGTTGCCTCCGTTGATAGCGCGGCCGATTCCGACGCCGCCACCGTTGGAAAGCACCACCAGGCTCATACCCCGGGCGATGTTCCCGGCGAAACAGTGAGTGGCCATATCCGCCATTACATTGCTGCCGTCGCGGATATTGGCGGTTTCGCGGTAAGGTGAGTCTGTGCCGGAAGTGTCATGATGATCGCGTCCCAGCATCACAGGGCCGATTTCGCCTTCGCGCACCAGCTGGTTAAACCTGAGCGCGATGCGCACCCGGCCTTCCTCGTCGGCATAGAGGATGCGGGCTTTGGTGCCAACCACCAGTTTATTCTCGCCGGCTTCAGAGATCCAGTGATGGTTGTCACGATCCATGGCATTGCGGTTTGGATCAATCAATTCCCTGGCGGCTTGGTCAGTTATCTCCAGATCGCTGTCTTTGCCGCTGAGGCAGACCCAGCGGAAGGGACCATAGCCGAAATCGAAACACAGCGGGCCCATGATGTCCTCCACGTATGAAGGGAAAATGAAGCCATCGATTGTATTCACGCCATTGCGGGATATCTCGAGCACCCCGGCATCGAAAACCGAGGCCATAAAACAGTTGCCATAATCCCAGAATCTGGATCCTGAGTTGCAGAGCCTCTGGATGGCATGAAAGTGCCGGGCGAGGGATGCGTCCACTGCCGTCCGGAATTTCGCAGGATCCGTGCCTAATAGCGTCCGGCCTTCTTCAAAAGAGTATCCGGCGGGTGTGTAGCCGCCTTCATAGGCCACGTGGCAGGAGGTTTGATCAGAAATGAGTTCTGCCTTGATCTTGTGTTTGTCCACATATTCCAGCAGGTCCACGATGTTGCCATGATAGGCGATGGAGAGAGGTTTGCGGCTGGCGCGGAACTCCTCCACCCAACGGAATATCTCCGCCAGATCGCTTGAGACGCGGTTCACCCAACCCTGCTGGTGACGGGTTTCGATGCGAGTCCGGTCCACTTCGGCGATGATGCCGATTCCGCCCGCAATTTCGATTGCCTTGGCTTGCGCTCCGCTCATTCCGCCCAGACCGGAGGAAATATACAGAACGCCGCACAAATCCTTGTCAGGCGCGATGCCCAAGTATTTGCGCCCGGCGTTGAACAGCGTGATATAGGTGTCGTGCACGCTTCCCTGAGGCCCGATGTACATCCAACCTCCGGCGGTCATTTGGCCATAATTGGCGACGCCGAGGGCGGTCAAACGCTGAAATTCCTCAGGATTGTCCCATTTGCCGATTACGAGGCCGTTGGTGGAAATCACCCGCGGGGCCTCCTTACGCGAGGGAAATAGTCCCAAAGGGTGGCCCGACTGCACCACCAGAGTCTGCTCGTCGGTTATTAGTTCCAGATATTTCTTGATCAGGCGGTATTGCATCCAGTTTTGGCAAACTTGGCCTGTTTCGCCGTAGGTAACCAATTCATAGGGATACAGCGCGATGGCAAAATCCAGATTGTTATCGATCATCACCTGCATGGCGCGCCCGGAAACGGTGCCCTTATATTCATTAATAGGGCGGCCCCAGATCCTGCCCGCAGGACGGAACCTGTATCCGTAAATACGTCCGTGATGCAGCAATTCCTGCAAAAACTCCGGGATAATTTGTGCGTGCAATACAGTGGGAACGTAGCGCAGCGCGTTCTTCATGGCCAACGCGATTTCGTTTTCGTTCAGAGGCAATCCGCGATGGGGAGCGCGGCAGTATTGGGGTTCAAAAACGGGGTCGGGCGGCAGCACCGGGTCTAATTTTACTTCAAATTCATTGCCAGAAGGCATAAGATACCTCATCAGTTCTTTCTTTGCGGCTGTTCTGCAAGGTCTGGCTCTCAGTTTGCTAACTTGTAGGGCGATGCCAAGCATAGGAAAATTCACCAAAACTTGCTTATTACTAATCTTGTCCATGAGGCCAATTTTGTCAAGTTAAAATTCTTTTCTGGAAACCTCGAAACCTGCGGCGGCATTTCTCAAGCTGAGCCGCACTGGGATGTTCCTCACTAACTTCTCAGTTATGCCGCGCTAAGAACCCGAAGAAGCAACGGGAGCTTAATGGGCAATGAGTGAGGAATGAATAGGCCAGGGTTCAGGACGAAGTAAGTGGCTTTCAAAAGGGATAATGGAATTAGATTTTGGCTGAAACTAAAAAAAGAGAGCACGAAGATGAAACTCCGCTCTCTGCTAGCATGATAGGAAAGGAATTATCCGTACATCCAAAGTTCGGCCAGACGGGGCAGGGCCTCTCCAGCCCGCT
>CAXYWN010000154.1:0-5358 GCA_964292625.1 uncultured bacterium | reverse complement strand
TTTTGAGGTCTTCCTCGGTGACGTTTTCGGCGCGGTTGCGCTGGGTCATGAGGGCGGCTCCCATGGCGATGGCGAGGTGCTTGTCCTTGGGTTTTAGCATTGGAGGCAGTACGGAGTCCTTCATCAGCCAGACCAAAGCCTTGGGGAAGGCGCAGCGGTTTACATATTTGCCCAGCAAAGCGCGGTCGAGCAGGGCACGTCCGTTTTGGTTGCGGGTGTCCTGACCGACGGGGAGGCGTTTTCCATCCAGGTTGAGGACGGTGTGGTTCATCACGGCAAGGGCATATTTCCAGTCTGGATGGTCCGGCGGACGGCTGTCGGTTTTGTCGAAGAGAGTGGGTTCCCAAACGCGGCAGATCTTGTTTTCGAGGTCGATCTGGAAGGCGTCGTCATGCAGCACGACTTTGGAGACGCCAGCGGGCATGGTGCCGGCGTTGTCGTGGCTGTTGGTATGGGAGGATTTTCCCGTTCCAGAAAGGCCGTAGAAGGCTATGGAGCGTTTGCCGAGGGTGTGGAATTTGGGATTTTCGCAGGTGCTGAAATCCAATTCCTTGATGCCTCCGTGGCAGGCGGCCATGCCGATGCGGATGCCGGAGGTCCAGGCCATTGTGAGGGTTCCCTTCTTGCGTTCGCCAAAGTAGCGCATGCCGAGGTTCACGATCACGTTGTGTTTTTCATCCACCAGAGCCAGTTGAGGCGCTCCTACGTTGTTGTAGAAGGGATCGTCGCAGGTCCATTCGTTGAAGGCCACCAAGATGATATCCTGGATGGGGAGTTTGGCGCTTTTCTCATACTGTTCGCGCAGGCTCTCGTAAGGCGCAAAGTTCAGCAGCCAGTTGTAAACGTTGGCGACATCCGATTCCGTGGTGATGAACGTGGCTTTGATCATCAGATCCTTGTCCATGCCGAGGATGGCCTCCGCCTTCACCAAAGGATAATGCTGCATCTGCCAGATGGCTTCGCGGAAATCGCCTTCCAGCTTGTTTTTCTTGCTTGCGTCCAGCCGGTGGTAGAAGCGGCGGGCTTTGGCGGTGCGGCCGATGATGTTGCCGTGGCAGTCATCGAGGACCTTGGCGTCTGCGGGAAGGTTGTGCAACTTCACAAATTCCGGATAGACGGGCAGGTCGGTTACGGTGACGCCGGGCTGTTTTTTAGCCATTTCATAGGCTTCGCGAATGTCAATTTTGCGCACTGCGTGAGAGTTCATGAGGGTCTCGGCGATTGCGCGGATCGGAGACATCTCTTTCAGATTGCCGTAGAATTCGGCACTGTTTTTACTGGCCATTATTCCTCCTGGTATGGCTTTATTTTTTGACTTTATTTATGCTTCATTAAGCGGCCGTGAATCAAATCACCCCAAGTTCCTTGCCGATGATGCGGAATTTGTCGAGGGCAAAATCCAGCTGTTCATTGGTGTGGGTGGCCATGAATGAACAGCGGATGAGACAGGAATTGGGCGGGACTGCCGGCGGGATGACGGTATTGATGAAGACGCCTTCTTCGCCGAGGCGCTTCCACATGTGGAAGGCAGTTTCCATGTCGCCTACGTGGAGCGGGATCACTGGAGTGCAGGAAGTACCGGTGTTGTAACCCATGCCCTTGAACTCTTTCAGCATGTAGTGGGTAATCTCCCAAAGGCGTTCGATCCGCTCAGGCTCTTCCTCCATTATCTTTATAGCCGCTAAAACGCTGGCTGTGGAGGCAGGAGGCAAAGAGGCGGAAAAGATCAGGGCGCGGGACTTGTGCTTCAGATAGTGGATGTAGTCTTCATCGGCGGCGATAAATCCGCCCACGGATGCCAGGGACTTGCTGAAAGTGCCCATGATTAAATCGGTCTCATTGGTCAAACCGAAATGCATCGCGGCTCCGGCACCCATTTTGCCCAACACACCGAGGGAATGAGCTTCGTCCACCATCAGGTTGGCTCCATATTTTTGGGCCAGTTTGCTGATCTCAGGAAGTTTGGCGATGTCGCCTTCCATGGAGAAAATCCCGTCCACGATGATCAGGCTGTTCCTGCCTTCTATCTTTTGGAGAACACGTTCCAGGGAAGCCATGTCGTTGTGGTTAAAGCGCAGCATGGTGCCCTGGGAAAGCAAGCAACCGTCAATGATGGAGGCGTGGTCAAATTTGTCTATGATCATGTATTCGTCTTTGTCGATGATTGCGGAAATGCAGCCCAAGTTCGCCTGATAACCTGTGGGATAGGCCAGCGCGGCCTCTTTGCCGACCAGCCAGGCCAGTTCTTCTTCAAGCTTGATGTGGATATCCAGGGTGCCGTTGAGGAAACGCGATCCGGCACAGCCGCTGCCATATTTTTTTATCGCCGCGATGGAGGCTTCCTTGACCTTGGGGTGGGTGGTGAGGCCCAAATAACTGTTGGAACCCATCATCAACATCTTTTGACCATTGCAGATCACTTCGGTGTCCTGTTCCGAGGAGATCTCCCGGAAATAGGGATAGAAACCGCTGGCCATGGCACGTTTGGCGTCTTGGAAAGATTGACACTTGTCTATCAAACTCATTTATACCTCAATTCAGATAATGCGAAATTCTTTAAGATTTTTATGTAGAGCCGAGAGCAGGCTGAAACTCATATAGACCATGGGAACGGAGATCAACATGCCGATCACGCCGCCGAGATAACTGCCGGCCAGAACGGTGAGGATCACGAGGAAAGGATGCATCTTCATCGTTTTCCCTATGATCGCCGGATAGACCACATAGTTGTCGATCAGCTGCACCAAAAACATTGGAATGCCCATCCAGAGAATCATGATGGGTTCCATCCCGCTGAATAGAATCACCAGGGCGGCGATGCCTCCCCCCAACCAGGGACCGATATAGGGAATGATATTGGTGATTCCGGCGATGGCACCGATCACGACAGCGTAGGGCACGCCCACAATGCTTAGCACCAGGGTGGACATGATGCCCACGGCCATCATCTCCAGCAGCATCGCACGGATATATTTCCCCACGTTTTCATCGACCTTTTTCAGCAAGATCAGGGAAATCTCGAAATATTTGTTTGGCACCAAGCTCATTATACCGCGGCGGATGCGCTTTTTATCGCTGAGCAGGAAAAAGCTGAAGAGGGGCACCATTAAAACCATTGCCAAAGTGCCGAGAATTGGTTGATAATTGGAAATCAACAACTGAGGAAATTCGCCCACCTTGTTGACGGCCGTTTCCAGTAAGGATTCGAACCTTTGTAACAATTCCATTTGGGGGACAGATCGATTTAGACTCTCCGCCAGCTCATGTAAAGATCTGAAGACAGGCAGGTTGATAATGATCTGGAGCGGCGCCTGGTCCGTCCGGTTGAGCAGAGCCAGAAACAGATTGCCTTGCTTGATTAGTTCCGGTAAGTAGGTGGCAATCAGCCAGCTTAGCACTCCGCTGATGACGATATAGACGATCAGCACTCCCAACCAGCGGGGAATCCTCTTATATTCCATCCAGGTGATGAGGGGATCGAAAAAATAGGCCAGAATCAGGGCCAGCAGCAGATAGGTGAGCAGCGGACGGTAAAACAAAAAGCCCAGGACGCAAGCTGCCAGGATGATGAGGGTGAAAATCAGACGGGTCCAGTTCATGACCTGTGTTGACGGGCTTGATCCCGGATAAAGGTGCCAAGGAAACAGCAGCAGGCATTCAGTAACTTCACGCCCAGATCTGGGTCTTTGGTCAGCAATTCCTGGAAATCATCCGCCGACAGCGCCTTAAGTTTAACATCGGTTATGCCTTTGGCGCTGCTGAGGCGTTTTTGGTCGCTGAAATAATCCAACACCCCGATGAATTGGTGTCGCTTGAGCACGGTCGGACTCTCATCCGGGAAGAGGGAGCTGACTTCAAGTCTGCCGGATTCGATGAAATAAATCACTTCCAGCGGGTAGCCTTCTTCGAAAACGCTCTCCCCCGCCTTAAATTCACGGGTATGGAGGCAATTTGCCACCAAGCGACGCTGGCGAGCGTTCAGATCCCTGAACAGGGAGTATTGTAGCAGGTCTTTGCAGCAATCTTTCCTGACGAAGAGACGTTTGAACCAAAGCAAAATTTCATTTGCCAAAGGATCCTCCTTCATGTACTTACCAAAGGCACGAATGTGCAGCCACCGTGTTCGCTGATGCTGAAACCATCAGCAATACGCTGGATTCTATTCAGAATCTGGTAATAACCCTTGCCCACCGGCACGATCATGACGCCGTCCGTGGCCAGTTGTTCTTTGAGGCGCGGGGGAATTTCCAACGCAGCGGCGCTGACAATGATCTTGTCAAATTCCTTATGCGCGGGATAGGCTTTTTGCCAGCCTTGAGCGCCATCGCCAATACGGAAATGGATGTTTGTGTAGCCTTGTTCTTTCAGTACGCCCTGGGCCTTGAGAGAAAGAGGCTCCAAGCGCTCCACGGTGCAGACAGTCTGGGCGAGTTCAGCCAAAAGAGCGCTTTGATAACCGCTGCCGGTGCCGATCTCCAGCATCGTCTCCGTCCCCTGTAATTCCAAGTATTGCAGCATGATGGCAATCATCAAAGGCTGGGAGATGGTTTGGGCCAAATCGATGGGCAGCGGCTGGTTGCGATAGGAATAATCCCGGTATTGGGGCAAGACATAGACCTCGCGCGGAACCTTGGCAAAAGCGGACAGAACCCGTTCATCGGTGATCCCAGAACGGGCCAGATCCTGTACCAATAGTGCGCGCTGGTCTTCAAAACGCATCAGCTGGTGCCAAACTGGAGCAGAGAATTAGTTTCCAACCATTCCAGAATGCCGGGAAAGGCATCCCCATGGGTGAGGCTGATCCCCAGCGGAGTGATGGAAATGTAGTTTTCCGCGATGGCCTCGGCATCGGTGCCTTTCTGGATCTCCCATTCGGGCAGGTCTCCGCCGGTGCGGTAAATGAAGCCGTCTTCCAGTTCCTCAACTATTGTGATGAAATTGTAGTATTTGCGGTGCCCGGTGCTGGTGAGACGAATCCCTTGGATAGCCTCAGGGAGCACGTTGGGAAAATTGATATTCAGGATCCCGCGCTCGGGAATCAGGCCATCCACTCCCAGTTCCAGGAGCTTGACCATCCATCCGGCGGCGGTATCGAAATTTTGGTTTTGATAGGAATTGATGGAAACCGCGATAGCCTTACAGCCAAAAAGACTGGCTTCCAAAGCAGCGGCGACTGTTCCGGAATAGAGAACGTCCTCACCCATGTTCTGGCCGGCGTTGATGCCCGAAATCACCAGGTCCGGCGCTTCTTTCAGGATCTTCTGCGTGGCAATGACCACACAATCCACAGGGGTGCCATCCACACTGCATTCGTTCTCCCCTAGAACTTTCATCCGCAGGTCCCGGCGCAGGGTTATC